>JAEZBW010000387.1 GCA_023426765.1 Bacillota bacterium | reverse complement strand
CGGCGTACCAGGCCGGGTTGTACTGGATGCCCGAAACCATCCAGCGGCGGAATACGCGGTCGTAGAGGAACGGCGTGCGGAAGCGGCGGTTGAAGGGGGTAGGATGGGTGGTGCGCTCCCAGCCTTCGGTCGAGAGCCGATGGCTGATGTCGACAAACGTCTGCTCCATCGTTGAGCGGCGGATCATGCCACCCAGAATGACACTTGTCCACGCGGTGGTCTGCCAGCCTTGTTCGTCGTAGACGTAAAATGGGGTAGGCGGCGTGTGCTGGATTCCGCGCCGGTCCAGTTCGGGCAGGCTGAGCTCGAACGGCTCCATCTCAAAGGCGAGCCCATACAGGCGGGCGGTCCGATCCTGGCTGCCAATGTGCAAAATCTCGAGGTTGGCGTTGCCCAGGTGCACCCCGGCATGGGTGAACAGCGGGTACGAAGTGATCGGCCACGCACGGGGCAGCAAAAGCTGATCCACCAGCACGGAAAACAAAGGCTCAGGGTTGTTCACCCGCACCGTCACGTGGTCCAGCCGTTTGATGATCTGCGCGCCTTGCATCTGTGTTCGTGCCCCCTTGTGTAAGAGAAATTCGTTCTCACCAGTACCTTACACAAAGATACCGGAATCCGAACACAAAGAACAGTGGGGATTTACCGCCGCTATCTGGAAGAAATGCCGCCCAGCCCCGCGGAAAATACGAGGCTGGGCGGGCATTTGCCGCTTATATTATCAGGTCAGGCATTTTTCAGGTCTTCCCAAAGGTCGCGGTCGGTGTTGTCATCGCCAAGCAGCCGGGGGTCGATGCTGGGGGCCATGCGCTCGTTATACTTGCGCCACAGGTCCGCGGCGAGCTTGCGCGGCTCGCTGCGGATGCCGTTGAGGTGCATGCGGTAGCGATCGAAGTACTCGCACACACGCACCACGTCGCGCTCAAAAATGCGGTAGGCGCTGGGGTTTGTCTGCGGGTGGATCGCCTGCGGGAAGTCGATCAGCACGATGTCGCCGTCCCAGTAGAGGATGTTGAAGGCCGACAGGTCGGCGTGGATGCGGTTGTGCGCCAGCATCAGGTCGATGTTGTGGATCACGCGCTCGTCCAATCCGCGCACCTCGGATGCGTCCAGGTCTACGTCGTTGAGGGTAGGGGCGCTCATCAGATCGTCGCCAAAGTACTCCATCAGGATGGCGTTCGCGCCCGAGGCATAGGGTTTTGGCACGTCTGCCCCGGCGTCGTGGAGAAGCTGGAGGGTCTTGACCTCGTGCTCCAGCCAGGAGGTGTGCAGCAGCTCGCGCCCGTAATCCGTCTTCTTGTGGATGGCGTGGAGCTTGCCGCTGTTTGTGATTAGATTGCCGTTTTCGTCCAGGTTGCCCCGGCCTTCGCGGTAGAGGGTGTCGTTTTTCAGGCTGCGGAAACGGCGTGGGCGGTACACCTTTGCCGCTACATACTCCGCGCCGGTGATTTCGTTGCCCTGGCACAGGTACACGGAGGCCTCCTTGCCGCCCTTTACCATGCGCAGCACGTCATCGAAGAACTTCTGGTCGAAGAAGCCTTCCAGGCTCTCTTTCAGCCAGACAGCTTCGTGCCGGGCGGCTTGATAGCTCATCTGGAAGACGTTGCTCTTCTGGGCGTTTACATCCGCGAGCTGCTCCATCTTGTCATAAATGTTTGGCGGGCGGACGCGTGGCTTCGGCGCCTTGCGAGTGCGCGGCATATTGCGGACGGGAAGTATTGCACCGATATCGTCGGGGTTCAACAAGTCATCTTCATACAAACTGCGGTTCATATAAGGGTTTTTATCCTACATTCGTTTGGTATTACGGAGTCCATCAGGCGCGTGGCGTATGACCCGGTACCTCCCAGAATCAAAAGCGCCACAGGGGCGAGATACGCGTTCCTGTGGCCGCTCGAAGGATCTAAGATAAGATCGCAGCGTTAGAGGTCAGCAGATTGAGGCGCACGCTCGCTGGAAACACAAATATACACACGCTGTGTGATGTTTCTTCCCATATCGGTGCGCCTCCTTCCTCGTCGTAAGATCGTGTTGGTTTCCCAACCACAAGCAGTATGGTAGCAGGAACAGTGGCGAAAGTCAACTAGCATTTTGGGTAGATTGTGGGCGTGCCTTACTCGGCGGTCTTCGGTTCGTAGCGGCGCTGCCGACCGTGGCCTGACCAACGGGCTCTAGAGATTCGCTGCGCCGCTACGTTTCGGAGAAGAGGGGAGAGGAACAAGAGGTGATCTTATTCCAGCACCGTTACCCGCACGTAATACCAGCGCCCGCTCTTGCGCGCGAAGAAACCAACCTCCTCCGCACTGCCCTGCGCTGAGAAATTGAACGCCTGCCCCTGCTGGTCGGTGCAGTCCCAGCGGACGATGTGCTGGTAGCGCTGCGGCAGGGTGCGACCGTCGAAATAGATGCCGTACTGGTTATTTTGCTGGTAGAGGAAAAACTCGCTGCCTGCCAGCGCGCGCCAGGTGAACACCTGGTCGAAGACGCGCTGCTCGGTCAGGCGCTCGCCGTCGAACAGTACGTCGCCGTTCAGTTCCAGCACCCAGTGCGCTTCCCAGGTGCGGAAGGCATCGTGCAGCAGGCAATTTTCTACGGTCTCGCCATCCTGGGTGAGACGGAGTGCATCACCAGCCTGTTCCAGCGCGTAGCCGAGCGGGGCGAGTGCGGCATTGGCTTCCTCGAGATCACTCGGCGAGCTGCTCTCGCCAATCTGCTGGTGCCCGCCGGTGATGTCCTCTGGAAGACTCTCGGCGAACTGCGCGTTTTGCTCCGTCGATCCGGGCAGCAAATCCGCTGCATCTTCGCGGGCCAGCGGAAACTCTTCAATCAGCAGCGGGCCAATGGCCGAAACCGCCGGGAGCAGGGTGGCGTCGCTATCCGGGCCGCTGGTTTCTTCAGGTGCGGCGGGTGTCTCCACCTGCTGCCGCGGGTCGGGGGTGCGTGTGGGGCGGGGCGTGCCGGGCGGGGTTGGCGAGGGGGTAAGCTGCTCGCGT
>JAEZBW010000349.1 GCA_023426765.1 Bacillota bacterium | reverse complement strand
GGTATACAGTTCTTCCAAAAAGGAGCGCAACCTGCCGGTGGCCCCTGTTTTTACGCTGTTGTCGAAAATATTTTCCCCTTTTTCAATATAGCCGCTGAAAGTGATCGTATCATATCTTGCGAACGGTTTGCTTCTGGCCTCATCATAATGAACAAGGGAGGAGCACTTTTTATAAAACCGGTGCTGCAAAGCATCGCAGGCAGCCCCGAAGCTTTGCTTCAAGCTGATGAAGCTTTCGGCGGCAGTTCAGGTAGTTCGGGAACCAGTCCCCGTAATATCTGCCGTAATTGTCCATCAGATAAATATGTTCTCCGCCGCAGGCAGCGAACATTTTATCCATAAAGGGCTCATAATGCTTTTTAATATTCGGGTATTTCGGAATCAGATCCTCCAGGGGCATGAAAACTCCCGCTTCCATGGCTGTCGCACGGGACTGGCTGGGGTTCATCAGATCGGGATAATCTCCTGATGCGATCATAACGCCCATTTTTTGTGCCAGATCGCCTACCAGGAATTCAAATTCGATGGTGACGCCGGTCAGTTCTTCCAGCTTCTTGCGCACCGGGTTGTCTTCCGGTGGCGCTGTGGCCTGGTCTCCGGAAAACATTGTGAAGGTGATGGGTTTTTTTGAAGGGGTTGATTCACCTGCAGCCGGTGTAGCTTCAGAGGTATCAGATGTATCAGGAGTATAGGAACTGTTCGGAACCGTCAGTCCGCCGAGCGTGCTGCACCCTGTGATGATGAGAGTGACTGCCAGCAAGCCTGCCAGCAGCATTCCTGACATTTTTCGTTTCATTCTTGACCCTCCTTCATTTCAACAAAAAGTTAACCTACTTAAAAAATAGATTCTGTTCTGGGATTATGAATATGCTGGTTCCCGGGAAACCGCGATATTCCTTTGTTATGGGGTTACTTCCAATCATTCTGAAAGAAATTTGTGTGACGGTTGTTTTCAATTTCATTATATATGGCCGGACAGACAGGATGATATGGCGAAAACTCATAAATACTGTAAAATATTCAGCTGATAGATGAATATTTATCGGGTATGCATTTGTTGAAACAATGACAGCCAAGCTGCCATTGTTATAGAAGTGCAGTCATGAGCGAAGCGAACGTCATCCTGAGTGTAACGAAGGATCTAAAAAATGCAAGATTACTATTTTGAGATCCGGAGCGCAGCGAGGGATGGCAGCTTCGCTTTTGTTCATTGTGGTGCACAGCGTGCGTGGAAATTCTGAGTGCAACGAAGAATCTAATAACGAGATCCTTCACTGGGGATGGCAGGAAGTTTCTAGGTTATGAACGCCAAGCAAATTGTCGATATAGGTATTAATATGCTGGCGGTGTGGAACCCAGCAATTTTTCTGATGATTTTACTTCACGTGACGCACATGAAATCAACTGTCAACAAGCCGGTCGTGTAAAAATCATACTGAACCATCATTGCCATGGGAGTGTTACCATGAGCGCAGCGAGTGTCATCCTGAGCAAAGCGAAGGATCTCCTCCGGGTAAGATTCTTCGTTGCACTCAGAATGACAGCTTCGCTTTCATTTCTCGTGGTGCACAGCATGTGTGGAAATTCTGAGAAAATACAGGGGGCTGTTTTGCGTGAAGCTTCAGAACGGGAAAAACCAGGGGAACAGGTTTGCACTTTTGGATAACACTTCGGTCAAGGTGGTCGTCATTGGCTGCATTGCCATTATTGCCGCGCTTTTGTGCATGAGCGTTACCACCCTGATGATCATGAACAATGCAGTTGTCGGCAAGCTGAAAACCAGTGATCTGGAAAACCTGGCCGAAAGCATCGGCGCGGTCATAGAAGGGAAGATCGATCGCGCGGTGGATGCCTCCATCATGCTGGCAAATGATCCGATGACCGTAAGCTGGGTTCAAAACGGCGAAACCGACGAAGCGCAAAAACAATTTGTTCGCAGCAAAATGAAAGACACCGCCGAAAGCTTCGGGTATGATACCACCTTTCTGGTTGGCAACGAAACAAAGCATTACTGGTCTTACCACGACGGGATATTTGAGCTGCTGGACACCGTATCGGAAGATGACCCGTATGATATCTGGTTTTTTAACATTCTTCAAATGAATAAAAAGTATGAAATCAATATCGACTACAACAAGGAACTGAACGATACCTATGTGTGGATCAACACGCTGATGGGAGATACGGCCTCCCCTGCCGGGGTTACCGGAATCGGCATGAACCTGGGTGAAGTGATTCATGAACTGATTCGGGATGAAGCGGAAAGTCATATAAAAAATGAGCTTTGGCTGGTGGATGGGTCGGGAACCATTTATCTTTCGAAGAACCCCGAACATTTTGAAAAGAACATCCGGGACTGTCTTCCCATCGAACTGACGGCCGGTATGGATGACACCGGAACATCCGATCGGATGTTCACCATTGCCGAATATCGGAATAAGAACGGTGAAATATATGATATCGCCTATAAAAGTATCCGCAGCACGAACTGGAAGCTGATGATTCAAATTCCCCGGTCGGAAAGCATCGGGTATCTGAAGGCAGTGACGATCAATACCGTCATTTCCTGCATTGTGATTATCCTGTTGATGGTTGCCACCTTCTACATCCTTTCAAGCAGGATTGCAAACCCCTATAAAAGGGCTGTACAGCTGAACCAGGAGCTGGAACGGATTGTGGCGGAGCGCACGCGGGAGCTGCAGGATAAAAACACAAAAATCATGGACAGCATTGAATACGCGAAAAAGATTCAGCAGGCCATCCTGCCCTCCGGGCATACGCTGCGGAAAAGCCTGGCCGATGTTTTCACCCTTTATGAACCCCGGGACATCGTCGGCGGAGACTTTTACTGGATGCGGACCACCCGCGAAGGCTTTCTGCTTGTGGTTGGCGACTGTACGGGCCATGGCGTTCCTGGGGCATTGATGACAATGGCTGTGAATGCCATGCTCGGTCATATTGCCGATGAACCAGGCCAGAGTAATCCCGCGGTGATGCTGGAGCATCTGGATCGGTTAATCCGGCAGACCTTCCGGAAGGAAGAAAGCGATGAAGGGATATCCGATGGTCTGGATGCGGCAATTTTACTGGTTTCCCACGGGAAAGCGCTGTTTTCAGGGGCTAACCTCTCCATTTATGTGGATGACGGCACAACCCTTCGTGAAATAAAGGGCAGTACGCGTACCATCGACTGCACACCTGGAAAAACCGCCAAAAGCTTTGAGAATATTGAAATACCCTTTAGCGCCGATACTCTGTTTTATATACCCACCGATGGATACCAGGATCAGGTCGGCGGCGAGCAACAGCTTCCTTTCGGCAAGAAGAGGATGATCACCCTGTTTAGGTCGATCCGGGGGCTGCCTATGGAAGAGAAGAAGAAGCAACTTGAGAGTGCATTGAAGGAATATCAGGGGAACGAAATACGCCGCGATGATATTACACTGCTGGGCTTCAGAATTTAAGATGAAGGGAGAAAATACAAATGAATCTGTCACTGTATCAATTGTACACCGAACTTAGGGCAAAAAGAATCCTTTTCTGTTACAGCGGCCCCATTGCTCAAACCAGTATAGAAGGCGTAGGGGTTACGCTGCGCAAAAACCTGGAGGCTGAGGAAGCGGGAAACACGACCACGCTGTCGGTTTTCTCCATTTTCATTGAACAGGTTCAGAATATTCTGAACTACTCGGCGGAAAAACTTAACAGGGATGAGCAGGATGAAAACGAGCTTCGCGTGGGGATTGTGGTGATCGGTCATGAACAGAGCGGAGATTATTTTGTTTACTGCGGTAACAAAATCTATCATCAGGATATTGCCAGGCTGAAAAACAGCATTGATGACATCCGCAACTTAAACAAGGATGAACTGAAGGTTTTGTACCGGGAAAGAAGAAAAATGGAAAACGAACCCGGAGGCAAGGGCGCCGGCCTTGGCTTAATTGAAATGGCCAGACGGTCCGCAGCGCCCATTGATTATTCCTTTGAGGAAATAGACGACGAATTTTCGTTTTTCAGCATAAAAGTCGTAGTACGGAGGTAAGGGACATGCAGAGCTTATTGATTGAAAAAACCCATTCAACACCGTTGATCCATTTCAATGCCGAAACCGGCTGCCTTCAAATAAAGGGCGAATCGTTTCCGGAGAATGCGGCAAAGTTTTATACGCCTGTGCTGGAATGGATCCATTATTTTTTGGAACAGAAGCCCGAATGGGTACAGATTGAGTTTAAAATCACCTATTTCAACAGCAGCAGCTCGAAGGTATTCATGATGCTTTTGGACAAATTGGAATATGAGGTCGCAAAAGGTCAGCACATTCTGGTAAAATGGATTTGCGATGAGGCAAACGATATCGCCATTGAATGCGGTGAAGAATTTAAGGAAGATTTAATACGTCTTCCCTTTGAGATAGAAATCATGCGTTAACCGGAGGAACGGGAAATGAATGAACTGTTTGCAAATGAAGACAGGCTTTCTGCCACGGCACAGGAGCTTTTACAGGCGGATGCATTTGCTTCGGAACAGGACAGGGAAAACTACAGGGTATTGCTGGACGGCTATAAAACACTGCTGAAACAGATGAAGCGGATTGTGAAAGTGTCTGATTTAATGCAGCTGGAGCTGAAGAACCTGTACGAAAGGCTTGATATGCTGTCCCGGATTGATACACATACCGATATTTACAACAAGCGTTTTTTCAATGACGTTTACTCAAAGGAATGGAAAAGCTCGGTTCGGCTGAATACCCCGCTGGCTCTGCTGATGATCGACATTGATCATTTCAAAAGCTACAACGATTTGTTCGGCCACCTGAAGGGGGACGAAAGCCTGAAGGCGGTAGCGCAGGAGATTAAAAACTCTCTGCTGAGGCCCCGGGACATCGCTGCCCGTTTCGGCGGAGAAGAATTTATTGTGATTCTTCCTGAAACCGGGATCGAAGGTACGGCGTACATAGCACAGAGAATACTGTCCAACATCCGAAATCTGGCGATCGAGCATCCCGGTTCGGAAAATGGCGGCACTTTAACTGTATCCATCGGTACCGTGGCTGTATATCCAAACGAGAGTATTACGATGGAAATGCTGTTAAGGCGTGCCGACCAGGCATTGTACACCGCCAAAAACGCCGGCCGGAACTGCTTTTTCGAAGACAAATCTCTTTGGGATAATGAAGACTGATATGACAGGGGGACGGGGGTTTGACATCCTGGTGTCAAACCCCCGTCCCCTGTCACTTATGAAATCAGCTATATTGCTGTTTCCACAGGCGATTTAGATAAAAATATTATACTTAAATATACGTATGAATAATATCAAACGCAGTAAAGATTAATTGTTCTTTTGAATAGACTTAATATTTGTAGTTAACTTTTTGAATGCTTCTTTTGTTGCTTCACTATCATACCCGAATGACTTAAAAGCATCTTCCAATTCACTGGAATATAATAATAAGCTTTCTTGAGATAAGCCCAAAGCTAGTAGCTTTTCTGGAGACATTTTTATTACATCATAAATTGTATAAAACTCTTGGTTCTGATATAAAACATAAGGACTTTTCAGAGTTTTTTTCATTTTTTCTTCATCATTACAATACAGTGCATCAATGATGTAATCATCAAAAGTTGTTGTATTAGTTCCATTCTCTTTATTAAATGCTATAGTCTTTTTATTATGTTCAATGACAGTTTCTTTTGGAATATCAAAGTGTTGAATAATTTTGTAAACTATAGGAACACTTTGCCTTTTTAGTTTATTGGGTTCAATCTCTTCATTTATGAACTTTGTTAATTCTTCAACTCCAATGATTCTATCAAAGAATGCTGTATCACATGTGCTCTCTATAAAAATTCTATCAAAAGTAAAATCTCCACCACCTATCGTAATATCAGCAAAAGAATCATATTGCTTAGTACTCCCAGAATTGACGTTATCGCTTTCTATTAATTTTGAACATGCTGTTAATATGATTAAAACAGATATTATCATTATATAGATACGTTTCATAGATATTTCACCCTTTCTTTTAATTATATATACATCTTAATTATAGATTAAAGGACTATAATTCTTAAGATACATCAATGGATTGTTTGTAGAATTTATATTAAGTGATGTACCACCATCAATTATCATAGCTAAGTGCAAATGATTTCCTGTTGAACTACCAGTGGTACCAACGTACCCAACTACTTCATTAAATCTCACATTACTGCCTACAGAAAAACTAGTATGCTCTCTCATATGCATGTATACAGATCTCAATTTTGTTGTTGTTCCATATGCATAATTATAATTAGATTCAATATAAATATAGTTGCCCATAGAAGAATCGTATCCACATTTAACAACTTTACCAACTTTAAACATGGGGTAGAGTTCAGTTCCTTCAGAGGTGGACATATCAATCCCATTGTGGAACTTATCAATTAACTCTATTGGATGTAATCTATACCCATAACCACTGTTTACTGTTTTAGCAACTGAGGCATTTTCGAATGGGTACATTAAAGAAGTTAAATTAGCATAGTATTCCTCATGTCTACCATTAAATTCCTCTATATACCATAATTGATTATTAACTCCAGAATAAGTTTGAATAAATACATTTCCAGCAGATGTTGGTGTTATACCCGAACCTGTACCGTTGCTTGTACCGTATGCAGCTAATCCACATGTTGTATTAGATTTGGGAACTATTTTGTATTTTTGATACCCAGTATCAGTTATTTCAAACAACTGTGTCGTATTTCTGTAGGTGTATAAAGTTGAACATTACAGCCATTCTGGACAACACCAGATGATTTTTTTATGTCAAGCACCCTATGCATGCCATTCATACTACAAATAGCGAAAATTCTATATGCAGATTGAGTTGAGTCATAAACAATTCTAAATTCTTGAGCAAATCTTGAATCATCTGTTGTGTATTGATAAATGTTATAATTGTTTATATCATAGCCCATATGCGACTGCAAATACTTACCAGAACCTACGTTTTTTAACCTGCTGTTAGCTCCAATCTAACTTGGCGGTAAATTCCATGACTACTGGCGGAACAATTTCCGGCCATATTGGCGGTAATGTTAAATTCCAGGTTTTCCGGAGGGGGAGTTTATCGCATTTCAGGCCCAGA
>JAEZBW010000039.1 GCA_023426765.1 Bacillota bacterium | reverse complement strand
GGGTCACGCCGTAAGCCTTACCTTCCTCAATGAAAACGGCGGCGGGAAAATACATGGCTGCCTCCTACTCGAGCTTGGCGTCCTTGCGCAGGATCTTGCGGACCAAGCCCGTGCCAAGGTCTTTCTTGGGGTGCGGAACGATGGTGACGCGGCCATCGGGGTGGTGGTATTTGTGGTGGCTGCCGCGAATGCTTACCAGCTCGAAGCCTGCCGCTTCCAACATCCGAATCAGTTCCGCGCTGTTCATAGAGATAAAATACACACTCCAGTGTGTATAGTCAAGGTCCGCTTGACGCCGCCGGCTCGGCTCGGGCATGGTTGGCGTCCCTACTGTCACGTGGCGTCCTGCCGCCACCGTCGCCCCTCCCCATGGGGCAACGAAAGTGCTGGATTTATTGCATTGTCGCCCGCGAGCCTCCCTTTTGGGGTGGGCACGTATCGGCGGCGGTTTGACGTCCGGTGTTCCGTGAGGACCCGGCCGCGTGACAGCGGGGGAGCGTCAAGCCGTCGCCTTTTTTCGTGCCCAAAACCCAACTGTCAGCGAGGCGAATCATGAACAATCTCATCCCCATCCGCTCCGGTCAATTGGCCGGGGAAGCCGTCCAGACCATCAACGCGCGAGACCTTCACAAATTCTTAGAGGTCCACCGCGACTTCTCAAATTGGATCAAGGGCCGGATCGATGAGTACGGCTTTGAGGAGGGGAAAGACTTTCGCTCAATTTTGAGCAAAAGCTCGGACCATTTTTCGCCAAAACGGGTGAAAAATGGTCGAGGGCGTCCGAGCATCGACTACCACCTCTCCATCGACATGGCCAAAGAGCTGGCCATGGTCGAGAAGAACGACAAGGGCCGGCAGGCCCGCCGCTACTTCATCGAATGCGAGCGCCGGGCCAAGGCGGCGGCCGCGCCCGCCCCTGGAGCGATCCCCGGCCCCGCCTACCTCCCGGCTTGCGACTCGTCGGCCATGACGGAAGCGTTTCTGGCCGAGTGCACCATGGTCGCGCCCGGGGAGCGCATCCAGGCCTACTTGCTCTACAACGCCTTCGTGACCTGGTGCCGCAGTCAGGGCTTCGCCTCCATCCCCTCCTCCATCATGTTCAGCAAGGCCGTGGGCCGCCGGTTCTCCCGCATGAAGGCCAACGTCTACTATTGGCTTTCCCTGGCCCTGCGTCCGGCCGGCGCGCCGAGCACCTCCTTCCGCGCCGCTCCTGCCGCCCTGCCGGCGGCCGACGCCGCCTTCTTCCGTCAGGCCAGCCGGCTTTCCTCCGACTTCTACGACGTCTTCCGCGACGCCCTGGTCCGGTGCGACGAGCTGTACCGCGATCACCGCGCTCTGTTGCGCCGCCATTTCCCCAGGGCCGAACACGACCATGACGTGGCCGAGCTGCTCCGCAACTTCGAGGGCTCCGGCCTGTCCATGATCGAAACCGCTGACGACGCCTTCAACGCCGCCCTGCGCCAGATGCGCAGCGCCGAACGCGTCTATCGGCTGGCCGTCCGGGATCGGGCGTAAGGGCAGTCGGGGGAGGAGTCCATGGGCATTGCCGAAAAGAAGCTGTCTTCGAATGAGCGCCGGGAAATCGCCCTGGCCCTCCTCCCCGGCGCAAAGGACGCCGCACAGGGCCGTTTGCAGGCCCTGTGCCCCTTCCATGCCGACACCTCGCCCTCGTTTTACTACTGCTACCGCGAGGACTGGTACCGCTGCTACGGCTGCGACGAGCGCGGCGACCTGTGCAAGCTGTTTTCGCGGCTGCATAACCTGAACGACAGCGACGGCTTCGTCGAGTTCAGCAAGCGCTTCCTGGGCGGCGTGGAAAAGCGCGGCCATGGCGCCCGAGGCTATGCCGCGCCCCAGCCGCCCAAGGCGGCGGCCGGCCCGAAGTTCACCCCCGGCGATCCGCCGCCCTGCCCGGACACCTGGGCGGCCCGGGCCAGGAAGTTCGCGGACTATGCCCACGAGCAGCTTTTCCTGCCGGCCAACGCTGCTGCCCTGGACTACCTCCTCGGCCGTGGCCTGACCGAGGCCACCATCCGAGAATTCCACCTCGGCTGGAACCCCAAGGATTATTTCCGCCCTCGGCAAGCCTGGGGGATGCCGGCCGAGAAGAAGCCGAACGGCCAATGGCGACATCTGCGGCTGGCCAGGGGCTGGGTTATCCCTACCATCGTCGGGGACACGGTCTGGCGGCTCAAGATTCGGCAACCGAACGAGGTCCTGCAAGCAAACAAGGAAGAGGCAAAGTACCTGCAGGTCCCGGGGGGCTGCCAGCGAACCTGGGTTTTACGGCCGGAAAGAAGAGTCTTTGTCCTTATCGAGACGGAATTTGATGCATTGCTGACGGTCCAGGCGGCCGGCGACCAAGTTGGGGCTATCCCCCTTGGGGCAGCCTCCAACCGTCCGGACAAAGAGGCGTACCCCCTGCTCCGCGAGGCGGCCTTGATCATCAATGCCCTGGACTATGATCCCGCTGGCGGAAAAAACACCTGGAGCTGGTGGGTCGAGCACTTTCCTCGCAACCACGAACGCTATCCCGCTCCTCAAGGGAAAGACCTCGGGGAGTATGTGGCCGCTGGCGGCGACGTGCGAGCCTGGGTGCTGGCCTGCCTGCCGTCGGCCCTGCGCCGGGTGCTGGCCGCCGCGCCGGCCGCCGCCCGGGCCAAACCCGCTCCGTCAACCGAATCGGCCATCTTGTCACCCAAATCGGGCCAAAAGGCGGCCGAATCCGTCGAGCCGGTAAACGAATCGGCCGATTCCCTAAACGAAACGCCCCAGGCCGCAGCGCCCCAGCCCCTGGCCGCAGCCCCGGCTCCTCGCCCCCGCTCCATCGCCGAAGCCGAGGAGCGCATGCGCCGCGAGCTCGGCGAAGGCCCCTTGCGCGACCAGACCCTCGAACTGTCCCTGCTGCTGCGCAGCTCGCCGGAGCTCCACGCCGTGGCCACGCCCGAAGGCGGCATGGCCCTGCGCTATCCGCCGGGTTGGGACCGCCGCAACGAAGACCGCTTCCGCCGGGCCAGCCGCCTGTTCTTCGGCGACGCCGGCCTGGCCTACATCCAGTACGTCGAGCTGCCCGTCCGGCCGGACGGCTGGAAACCCGGAAATTAGGAGGCCACCTTGGGCACATGCACCCGCTGCGCCGGCCTAGCCAAGGCCTTGCGGTCCGCCGAAAAGCAAAACCTCGCCCACGTCAAACGTACCGACGCCCTGGAGACGCTGCTTCGGGATTTGCTCGACCATGGCGAGTTCGCGCCCGCCGTGCTGGAACGCGGGCAAGCGGCCCTGACCCGCCTGACGGGGCGGCCGGCGTGAGCAGGACCTCGTTCGCCTCTCGGGCCGAAGTGGCGGCCTACCTCCTGGACACGGGCCTGTACCAGGTCTCGCGCCGGACCATCTACAACCACGTCGAAGCCGGATTCCTGAAGCCTGACAAGGACGGCCGTTTCCCGCTGGCCGCCGTGCGGAAATACGCCGAAGCCCACTTGACGCCCAAGGTTTTGCCGGCCGGCGATTCCGGGGATCTCAACAAGGATCTCATCGCGGCCAAGACCAAGCGCGAGCTCGTCCAGGCCCAGCGTTCGGAGTTCCTACTCCAAAAGGATCGCCGCAAGTTCGTGCACGTTGCCGACCATACCATGGCCCTGGCCGGGCGGTGGCAGAAGATCCGCGAAGGCCTCGACTCCCTGGCGTCGGCCGCGGCCGCCGACCTGGTGGACATCGTGGGCGGCGACCAGGCCCGCATCGGCGCCGCCATGGCCTACTTACAACGTGAGTTCCGCGAGTTCCTGGCCCAGTTCGCCAAGGGCCGGGACTTCGAGGTGAAGATGACGGAAGAGGACATTTTGGAATTCCTGGCCCGCTTCCGGGGCCAGACGTTCCAGGAACCGGACCTGGAGACGGTGGAGCCCGATGACGTACCCGCCGATTAAGGTTTCCCTGCGCGCGGCCGAGCGGCGTATCTGCGAACCGCCCTCCGCCGTCGACCCCAACGCCTGGGCCGAACAGTTCCGCTCCCTCTTTGCCGGCGAACGCGCCGGGCGGCCGTGGAGCACGGACTACACGCCCTACACCCGTTTCCCCATGCAGGTGTTGGCCTGGCCATCCGTGCGCCGGGCCAATTTCTGTTGGTCGCCCCAGACCGCGAAAACGCAGGTGGGCCTGAATTTCCTCGGCTGGGTCGCGGACTGCCATCCCGCACCGGCCCTGTGGGTCATGCCCGACGAAGAGGCGTCCAAAAAATCCTACGAAAAGCGCCTCAATCCGCTTTTCACCAAGACGCCCCGCCTGCGCACCCTGCTGACCGGCCGCGCCCGGGATCTTAGCCTGGGCGGCGTTCGGCTGTCCAACGGCTTCGAGCTGACGCTGGGCTGCGCCAAAAGCGTTTCGTCCATCGCCTCGGACTCGATCCGCTTCATCATCATGGACGAGACCGACAAGTACGGCGACTTCGCCGGCAAGGAGGCTTCGCCCATCTCGCTCATCGAGGCGCGGGCTCGGTCCTACGCCAACACCTGCCTCATCATCAAAATGTGTACGGTGACCACGCCGAATGGCGTGATCTGGTACGCCTTGGAGCATGAGTCCGACGTGGTCTTCGACTATTTCGCGCGTTGCCCGCATCCCCTGTGCGGTTCCTACCAACTCATGAAATATGAGCAGATCAACCACCGGGGCATCGATGACCCGCGCGAGCTGGTGCGCACCCGGGCGGCCCGGTACGTCTGTGAAGACTGCGGCTCGGAATGGGACGACCGGCTTCGCAACCAGGCCGTGGCCGGCGGCGAATGGCGGCCCCGGCGCGAGGTCGCCGATCCGGTTTCGGTGGCCTTTCATCTGCCGGCTTGGAACAGCCGGTTCGTCTCCCTTTCCGAATGCGCCGCTTCCGAACTGGCCGGACGCACCAACGTGGTTAAGCGCCAGCACTTCATGACGCAGATCTGCAGCCTGCCCTGGGAAAACGTCATTCGGGACGCCGACGAGGAACACCTCGTCGAGCTGGTTGACGCGGATCTGCCGCCTCGCACCGTGCCGGCCGGAACCATCGCCCTCACCCTGGCCGTGGACATGCAGAAGGGCTATTTCGTCTATTCGGTGGCTGCCCACGCCGTGCGGCCGTTCCGCCGTTCCTGGATCATCGACTACGGCGAGGTCGGCCCCTGGTCCGATCTGGACACGATCTTCAAGACCGTCTGGCCCATGGCCGGCGGCGGCCGCATGGGCATCTGGCGCGGCGGCCTCGACACCGGCGGCGGCATGAAGTCGGACAGCGAGGAGCGGTCCTACACGCGCACCGAAGAAGCCTACCTCTGGCTGCAGGATCCCGCCCGACGCGGCCGCATGTTCGGCCTCAAGGGCAGCCCGCACCCCATCGAAAAGCGCATCACCAAGTCCCTGGTGGACGTGTTGCCCAGCAGCAAGCGCAAGCTGGTCCACGCCATTGAGCTGCGCACCATCGATGTCGGCTACTTCAAGGACATCGTGGACGAACGCCTCAACGACCCGGAGACCGGCCGGCTGCTGCACTTCCACGCAGAGACCGGCGCGGACTTCCTGCGCCAGTTGACCGCCGAAAAAAAGGTGCGCGACGCCAAGGGCCGCGAGACCTGGCAGCAAAAAGGCTCCCGAGCGAACCACCATTGGGACTGCCTCGTCTACCATGAGGCGCTTTGCAGCGTGATCTGGAAACCCTGCCTGGAGCTGCTGCCCGGCCCCCAGCGCCTGGCCGAGCGGGAAAGGATCGAGGAACCCCGGCGGCGGCTCACGGCCCCGTCGGCCATGGACATACGCGCCGGCTTGAGTGGCCGGGGCACTTGGAACAGCGGGAGGTGATGGAGATGGGGGAGAAGGAAGACCGGGGGTTGCGGCGCGAGGAGGTCATGCGGATTCTGGGAATCGGCAGAGACACCTATTATAAATTGATTCGCATGAAACAACTCAAAGCATATCGGATAAGTACGGCTTATCGCGTTCGCGAATCCGAGGTCGAAAGATTTCGACGGGAAAGGGAAGCGTAGATGGTTAGGGATCTACGAGCTTTTCTTCGCTTTTCCCGCAACTACGGCAACGGTACGTGCGGCGCATTCCGCCAGCTTCGCCAAAGATGGGATCCGGTTCGGATTTTTCCACGAAATAGGCGGCCTCTCCGCAAAACGGACATCGTTCGCCTTTTGGTGCGCTGGCAACGGGCTTGTGTTCCAGGTCGGACACCCTTTCTTCCAGGGATTTAAGCCTGCCCGGCAGGGCTTTCAAGTCCTTCCAAATAGGGATGCTATCAAGAATCTTTAATAAATCGGAGACGGTAATGGGAA
Source organism: Bacillota bacterium (assembly GCA_023426765.1). Lineage (GTDB taxonomy): Bacteria > Bacillota > Clostridia > DSM-8532 > DSM-8532 > JAAYJG01. The sequence continues at coordinate 28 of JAEZBW010000039.1, read as the reverse complement.
ACACGAACAACCTCACTTTGCCAAAGGT
>JAEZBW010000026.1 GCA_023426765.1 Bacillota bacterium | reverse complement strand
ATTTTTTTGTTACAGCTTCCTTTTTTCTTACCCATTTTATATAATGGAAATGTCAAAGTAAAGAAAAATTTACCGCCAAGTTAGACCGGGCTTAACATGCAGGGATAAAAAGAGACAAATCTCTTTTTTCATAAAATTATCTTTAAAAAGCCCGCAAACGCATTAAATTTTATACATAAAAAACGTCTGAAATCCTTGCGGCGCAAGGATTTCAGACGAATTGTGGCGGAAGAGGAGGGATTCGAACCCTCGTGCCGCTTGCGCGACAACCTGATTTCGAGTCAGGGCCGTTACAACCACTTCGATACTCTTCCATGAATGAATGTTTTCTTTTATAATCGAACGCTTTATCATTTTAACCCACGTTAGTCTGAAAGTCAATCCATTGCGACCGATGTAATTACTGTCATCCGGCTATCCGGATAACCGTACAGTCCAGATGATCATCTGAACAGGAAATGACAAAAACAGGATAAGTTTTCATATTGGCACAGCCCGGAAGGTGCACTATAATGGTGAATAACGGTAATAATGGACTATTAATCCGGATTTATGGGCAATGCCGGGAAATCCTGCACTGTGGGGGTTTTATACTATGGAAATCATTCGGGTGAAGGGGCTGAAAAAGACCTTCGAATATTATAAGAAGGAAGAAGGGCTGAAGGCCTCGCTGAAAGGGCTGTTTCACCGGGAAAAGTTATACAGGCAGGCTGTTTGCGGCATTGATTTCTCCATTTCGCGTGGGGAGATGGTCGGTTTTCTGGGCCCGAACGGTGCAGGAAAAACAACAACGCTGAAAATGCTGTCCGGGATTCTGTTCCCTACCGACGGCGAGGCTGCCGTGCTGGGGTATGTCCCGTGGGAGCGAAAAAAGGAATTCAAAATGAAGTTCGCCATCGTGATGGGGCAGAAAAGCCAGCTGTGGTGGGATCTTCCCGCATCCGAGTCCCTGCTTTTGAACCGGCACATTTATGAAATAGAAGAAAAAAAGTATCGGGAAACGCTTGCTGAACTGACCGAGTTGTTGGACGTGAAACACTTACTGGGGGTTCAGGTACGACGGCTTTCCCTGGGCGAGAGGATGAAAATGGAACTGATCGCGTCCCTCATCCACAAGCCCGAGGTCATGTTTCTGGACGAGCCGACCATTGGTCTGGATTTAATTTCACAGCAGCGCATCCGGGATTTCCTGCGGCATTATAACGAGCAAAACAAAACCACGGTTCTGCTGACAAGCCATTATACAAGTGATATCAAGGATCTTTGCAGGCGGACCATCGTTATCAACGAAGGAACCATCGTTTTCGATGGTGAGCTTTCCCATATCAATGGTGTTTTCGGTGAACGAAAGCTCATCCGTATTACACTTTCTTTGGAGGTGGCTGAAGCAGATTTGCTTCGGTTTGGGAATATTCGCAGTTCAGACGGCCTGCTGGCTGTGCTGGAGGTCAACCGGAATGAGGTCCGTGAAATTTCCCGGGCGATGCTTGACCATTTGCCGCTGGTGGACTTCAACATTGAAGACATTCCCATTGAAGAGGGCATCACAAAGCTGTATCAGGGAGGCGCGAACCATGTGGAAGCGTAAATATTTCCATGCATTTTCCACGGCGCTTCAAAGCACGATGGAATACCGCACCGATTTTTTACTGGGGATGATTGGTGCTGCCTTTCCGATCTTTATTCAGGTTTTCCTGTGGACAGCCATATATGGAGGTAATGAAGGCGCTGTTTTTTACAGCCGAAGCTATGGGCAGATGATCGCCTACACCGTGATAGCCTCCATTTTGAACAAGATGATTCGTACAAGCTTTGAATATGAAGTGAACAACGATATCAAAAACGGAGACCTGAGCAAATACATCGTGCGGCCGATACTATACCTGCCCTATCGGTTAAGCTGCTTTTTGGGGCAGAAAACGGGTCATCTGACTGCCAGCCTGGGCCTGCTGGCCCTGGCGCTTGTGATCCTGACGCTGCTGTTTGGCCGCGGAGTGATTGGGTTAAGTGGAGTATTTGCCTTTATTCCCGCGCTGATAATGGCTTTTGTTCTGAACTTCATGATTTTTTTCTGTGTTGCGATGTGGGCTTTCTGGATGAATGAAATCGGATTCTCCTTTGAAGCGGTTCGCATTGTTTTCATTGTTCTCAGCGGCGGTATTTTTCCCCTGGACATCTTTGGTGAAGCCATGGGCAAGGTTTTAAAGTTTTTACCTTTCTCATATACCGTGAATTTTCCGGTTGATGTTCTCAGCGGCGTAAAAAGCGGGATGCAGGTCGTTATGGGTTTTGGGATGCAGTTGTTCTGGATTGCCCTGTTATGGGGATTGTCCCTGTTTTTATGGAAAACCGGTTCACGAAAATACCTGGCGGCGGGAGGCTGACATGGGTGAGATTTTATTTGAGGTTCGCAAACATCTGAAACTGTGGCAGATCTTCATGAAAAACAGTCTGATCGCCCAGTTGGAATATCGCGCCAATTTCTTTACCGGGATTGCGATGGAAATCGGATATTTACTGGCAAAGGTGGTTTATCTGATTGTGGTCTACAAGACGGGAGTGTCCATTAACGGTCTGACACCGGATGAGATTCTTGTATTTTTTGGCAGTTATATGATCGTTACCGGATTCTATGCAGGCTTTTTTATGATGAACCTTTTTGATATCAGCAACAAGGTTTCCAACGGCGACTTTGACCTGATCCTTGTGAAGCCGGTGTCCACACAGTTCCTTTTAACCTTGAGGCGGAGTGATATGGCCTGCCTGAGCGTGGATGTGCTTTCGGGTCTTGTTGCGGTGGGAATTGGAGTCTCCCGGTTAAATCTGCAGCTGAATGTTCTGTCAGTGCTTGGCTATATCGGATATGTCACTGCCGGTTCCATCGTTGGATATTGTATCTTTCTTCTTCCCCAGCTTCTGGCTTTCCGATTGGTGAAAACAAATGCTGTGGCATCCTTTGTGGATTCCTTCTGGGATTTCAATAATATGCCCATGGGCATTTATAGCAAGCTAGTCCAGGGGCTTGGTGTATTTCTTATCCCCATTTTTGTCGTAACAAACTTTCCGGCGTTGTTTATCCTGCGTAAAATGAGCCTTTTGTATGCGTTGTGGGGAATTGCAGCACCGGTGCTGCTGCTGATACTGACGCGGGTTGTTTTTAAACGGGTATTAAGGCGATACACCAGTGCCAGCAGTTAACAAGCCAACGCGGTTTTTTCTCTCTGCCAGATCATTATCTTTTCTTTTGAAAGAATTCTTTTAGAAGGGATGAACACGAATCTTCCATGATACCGCTGTAAACCGTAACCTGATGGTTTAACTGTTTCAGGCGGAATACATCGGTCACTGAGTCACAGGCCCCTGCTTTTGGATCAAAGGCTCCGAAATAGAGGCTGCGAATTCTGGCGTTAATGATGGCGCCTGCACACATGATGCATGGTTCGAGCGTAACGTACAGATCGCAGTCTGTAAGGTACCAGGTGCCAAGGCTTTCACAGGCTGCTTCAATTGCGACGATTTCTGCGTGCGCTGTTGCGGATTTCTTTACTTCACGCAAATTGCGTCCGACAGCAAGCACCCTGTTCCCCGAAACAATCACCGCACCCACCGGCACATCATCGTTTTCCATTGCAAGCCTTGCCTGCTGCAAGGCAAGTGTCATATAAGGGTTTGTCACGTGGTAACCTCCGCTCATATCGAAGCAAACCATCACACAATGTACCGGATTTCAGCCTGAATCCGAAAACAATTAACCCGGTACGTCCACATTCTATGAAGACCGCCGATAAACTATCACCGGTTAACAGGTCAAGCCCGTATTCCGGATCGTTCCATCAATTATATCAGAACCGGTCATGAAGATAAAGAATTTCGCATATATTCCCAGTAGTATAGTTCTATAAGGGGTTACTGTTCAGAGGCTTAGCAGCGAAGCTGTCATTGTTATGATAGCGTTACAATAGTCACAGCTTCTGTTTCCTCAACGCAGTTGTCATCCTGAGCTTAGCGAAGGATGATATTCGCTGTGCTCCGAATGACACTTCCACAACAATGACAGCTTCGCTTTTAATTATCATTCTATTCGCCATTGAATGCCGGCCGGAAAGGGGGAGATAGCCTGACGATGAAAGAAAAAAGAAAACTGCTGCTGCTTCTTGCCTGCCTGCTGATCTTTCTCATTATGACCCGAATCTTTCAGAAAAAGGATGAAAGCCTCCCGGAGCCCCAAATTACCGTAACCCTGCCTGAAGTAGAAATATTGGTGTACAACACCCGTCAGGACATGATTCAGGAGATGAAGCTTGACGACTATCTGGTAGGCGTTGTCGCCGCAGAGATGGAAGCCGGGTTTTCCATCGAGGCATTGAAGGCCCAGGCCATAGCGGCACGAACCTATGCCCTGGGCAGGGCTGTCGGGAAATACGGCAGCCATCTGGAACGGCATTTTGGCGCCCATGTCTGCACCGATTCGACCCATTGTCAGGCCTGGATCCCCAGGGAACTGTATTCCACCTGGTATCCCAGGGCCGATGTGGAAGAGAACTGGGCGAGGGTTGAACAGGCCGTTAAAGAAACCTCCGGGTTAATCCTTACCTATGAGGGTGAAATCATCAATCCCCTTTACCATGCTAACAGTGGGGGAATCACCGAAGATATCGAAGAGGTATGGGCCTCCGTGAACCCGGTTCCCTACCTGCAAAGTGTATACAGCGAGGGTGAAGATGACTATTCCAGCTTTGAGAAGAATGTCATTCTTTCGGGGGAGAAAATTCGCGAAGTCCTCATGAAGGAATACCCGGAAATTGTATTTCTCGGCCCGGTTTCAGAGGATGTCCAGGTCATTCAGCAAACCGGCAGCGAGCGGGTAAAGGAAATCCGCATCGGCAGCATTACCATCCCCGGAACGAAATTCAGGGAATTGTTTTCACTGTCCTCCACGCAAATGAAAATTCAATTCATAAAAGATGATGAAATGGAGATTATTACATATGGGTTCGGACATGGTGTAGGAATGAGCCAGTGCGGAGCCAATGCCCTTGCGGAGAAGGGAAAGGACTTTCAGTATATTCTGGAGTATTATTATACCGGAGTAGAGATTGTCACGATTCCGGAACAGATTCTTTCAGGCCTGTAAACAAGCAGGATGGAGGAGTGAACCAGAATTCCGCCTGTCAAATGAACCGGACGGTTGGTGCCCTTCCTTTATAGTGCAAAAGAACACTATTTCACTTGAAAAGTGCGTTTCTGTCTTGCAACATCACATTTCCGGCAGCCGTTTTTTGCTTGTTTTGATCATTACCGAAAAAATTCCTCATATGTATAAATCCACTTCCAATGGCAATAATACTTTTTGGAGGTGGACATTGTGAATCAAAAGGGTTTTTATAATGAAAATAAAGAATGGACACAAAAACTGAAAGGATTTTTCAGAGAAAGCGGTTTTTACATCCTCATTGTAGTGGGTCTGTGCATTTTGGCGGTAGGAGCGGTCTATTTCACGACCAATCATCTGATTTCCCCTCCGGAGGAACAGGAGGGAGAGCTGGCTCAGGAACCGGGTGACAATAAGGAGATTGTGATCCTCGACGATGAGACGGATCCCTATGAGCAATCTGCCATTGATCAGCTTCAGAATCCCGACAGACCCTGGGACTACCAGGAAGCGACCGATACTCCGGATGATAAGGGAGATCTGACCGCACAGGATCAGGAGATTACGGACGAACCTGAGGTTGAAACAACAGCGAAGCCAACTGTTGCTCCGACCAAAGCTCCAGAAAAACCGAAAAAGGCTGAAGCCGATACGGAAGATGGCTCGACGGAAGTAATAAACCTTTTTGGAGGTAAACCTTCCTTTGTCATGCCTGTTGAGGGAAAGATCAACATGGATTATGCCATGGATAAGCTGCTGTATTCAAAGACACTGGATGAGTGGCGCGTG
>JAEZBW010000025.1 GCA_023426765.1 Bacillota bacterium | reverse complement strand
AATAATAATGGGGATCTCCATATCCTGTCGCCGCCCTGTAATCTCCCAGATCGATCAAATCAAAGTTGGCCGTTGTGATATGAAATGGCTTAAATCCCAGATTTCTGGCAATCGACAGAGCTTTTAGAAACACTTCGGGACCAATCACAGCCGATCCGAAATTCAGAAAAACACCGCCTTCAAGCTTTGACACCGTATGGCACAGCTTTTTGAAATCAATGCCGCTGGTTTTTCCAATCGCCTCGAAATCCACGGATGGGTGCTGGTGGATGATATCCGTTCCAAGCGCAATATGGTATGTAGCAGGAATGTTGTTCTGATATGCCTGATAGAGCACGCAATCGTCGCGATAAGGAAATCTGTCGGCATTTCGCTCCATATAAACTGCAAGACTTTCACCGTAACCAAGCCCGTGGTGTGCACCGTCCTGGATTGCTTCATTCATCCAACGCCCGGTTTCTTCCCACATTCCGAAAGAGCCGTCCTCTATCGCGGTTGGCACGTCTTCTGAAGTGCCTCCGATCAGCGCCAGTTCAAAGTCGTGGATGCTGACAGCCCCATTTCCGCAGATATGCGTAATAAACCCTTTTTGCATCAGCGCTATGATATATCTTGACAGGCCGTTTTTGATGACATGGGCCCCCATGGACCATATGACGGGGCACCCTTTGCTTCGGGCGTTTATGATATGATCCGAAAGAGTGTCCAATTCTTCGCTTCCCCAGTCCCCAACTGCATCAACACCGGGTTTGGACATGTTTTTAAGGGTGACCAGGTTTACCCTTTCACCGATCGGATAGGTTTTTATCTTTGAAAAATCAAGTTGCTGCTGGTTTGAAGCATGATCCGCCACTTCGGATCCCTTCCTTCCATCAAATCCACCATTAAAGCGGGAAACCATTTATCCCCCGACTCGTGTCTTTAACCCAAAGGGCTAAATATGCACGCTCAGGGGGCTTAAGGCGTTTGATAAACATCCCTTTAAGTTATGTCATTCCCAGCCAGAGAAGGATTTCGTTCATTTCCGTGAAATCTCCAACAATTGCATGAGCACCTGCCCTGACAAGCCTTACCCGTTTGATCGGATTGATACCGCAGCGTCTTTCCTCATCACTTGCCACACCAAGCGTTACCGCACCCGCCTGCCGGCCAAGGGCTATTTCCACCTTGCCGTCACCGCATACCAACAGTTCCCCGCCCTTGATCCCGGCTTCTTCCAAAAGCTTCGTTATAATAGCTGCTTTTGAGCAATCCGCTTTTCCATGCGGTGCTCCGGCAATTTCTGTAAAATATCCCGATAAGCCCAGAACTTCAGCCTCTTTAGCCACATCATCATGATCCGTGCCGCTGGCTACATAAATTTGAAGATTGTGCCCGTGAAAATACTTTAGTAAGGCTTCACTGTTTTGAATCAAAAAATCCGAGGGGGGTTTTTCACCGCGGAGAATGCTTCTTTTTCGGATATCAACTGTTTGCATCAGCCTTCGGTTATACTCCGCCTTATACCACCAGGGGTCATCGCTTGCCGCGGAGTTTCTGCCGTACCTTTTTACAGCGTCTGCAAGCCATTGCATCTGGTAAAAAGTTTGAATGCCTGTGGATTGATCGATGTATTCCCGGACTTCCTGAACCACCTTGCTGTTTCTCTCTGATGGCTCTGTTCCAAGAATCATCTCCATCATAAATGGCTCCATCACTTTTTCCCAGCCATGCCGCAGGGTGGAGATGGTTCCATCGAAGTCAAAAAGCACGGCCTTTATTACAGGCCTGACTTCTTTCAGTTGTTCCAATATTTCCACTGAATCACTCCATGTCACAGGCTTCTTTGCCGACTGGTTCAAGAACAAAAATCATATCGATATATTTTGATCACATGGTGGACAACCTACTGCACCATTGGATAACAACCCCGTTAATCTGGTTCTTATGAGAAAATCGATGCTTTATCAGGCCGCTCGCAGTTTAATAGAAAGGCCGCTTCCCACTAATCTCATGATATAAAATTTATTTCCAGACAGATACAGGACAATATTATTATTTTACTGCATAAATTATCACTCAATGATTCCAGCATGATCCCGTGCGCAGGTCTGATTTATCCGGCGAAAACGTTCTGCCGGTTCCCGGATATATCTGCGCGAATAAGTCCATTTCAATGATAAAAAACCATACATTTCGATAAGTTGGTCATGTATACAGTTCCTGATCGCTATGATAAAAAGAAGAGGGGGTGATTGTATTATGCTGATACCCAGATTAAGATTGGATGGCGATGATCTATCGAAAAGACTGAATGCAGTATTCGCCGAAAATGTGAAAGATATCCTGGACAAGGTGGATGAAGGTGGGAATGGCTTTGATAGGGGCTTTATCCATTCCTCCACCGTCAGACATGAAGGAACCTGTTACTATGATCAGCTCTGGACCCGGGACGGCGGCAGGGGCATGATTGAGCTGTCCCGTCTGGGCTTTATTGACGATGTTCTTCCGGTTGTCCGGTACCTGCTTGGCCATATAACCTTCGGTGACCATTGGGGAAGGGTTGTTAATATCACGCGTTATGGGTTGAATGAGCTGGACGGGGAAGCGTATATCCTGCTTGGGCTGTATAATGCCTATAAAGCTTCAGGC
>JAEZBW010000266.1 GCA_023426765.1 Bacillota bacterium | reverse complement strand
CTCAGACCCAGCGCTGTTGCGAAAAAAACAACGGCAATCGCTGCGAGACCGGGCAGGAAGGCGAGAACCACCGGCATTATTTTCTCTTTTCCAGAGCGCGGTGCAGCCTCGCGGGTGCCGGAGGTGTTCTTAACAAATGCCCATATCAGTCCTGCCAACGCACCGGCGCAGAACAGAGCGCTCACGACATATACCACAATCACGCTGATCAGTTGAAAGGACGGCATGTTCTCCAGCATTGTAAAAAAATCGTTCAGCGTCTCATCACCGGCCTGAACCTCTGCAGCCTGTGGCAGCTTGCTGGCTAATGAACTGATAACGACGGCCAGCGAATTGTTTGTAAAATGGGCGAACATGCCCGCAAACAGGGAATTTGTGCGATATACGATGAAACCGATCAGCACTCCCAGCAGAAAGGTTCCCAGCAGCTTTTGAAAATCCATATGAAAAAGGCCGAAAAGGAAGCCGGTGATCACGATGGACCAAAAAACGTTCACCCTTTCAAAGCTTCTTTGGATGACCCCTCTGAACAGAACTTCTTCACAGATACCTGCCGAACCTCCAATCAGCAGAATATTCACCAGCAGCGAGGTTTCAGCAATGGGCACAGGGGCGATGAGCACCCGTCCGAAAATAGCTTTTATCAGCCAGAGGTTGAACAGATTCAGGATGGTAACAATCCACAGGGAAAACAGCATCATGGAGAAAATGATGAACAGGTTCAGAAAACTGACACGCTTCAGCCTTAATACCCCGGGGATGTCATATCCCCTCAGCTTCAGCAATATCAGCGGAGGCAGGAGAATAATCACAAACTCCGTTATCAGAATTCCTGAAATGAAGTTTTTGTTTTGAAAAAAAGCACCTGCCGACAGCAGAATAAATGCCGTCAACGAATAAAGCAGCCCTGTCTCCGCCAGCTTTGGCGGTTCGATTGTACCGATTCCTGTTCCCTGGTTTCCCTGCATTTTACTTCCTCCTGATTCACGAATCCATATGAAAGAACTTACTAATTATATCGTAATTGAACTCTAAAAACAAAATGCGAATTAAAAAAGAGTCATGATGGATAACGGTAAAAAAACGAAAAACATGGAATATTTGTTTTCAACTTTCTTCCCACATGATATGATATGCATGATAAACCTCATTCATTTTTTCAGGAGGGATAATATGGGGACTGTTTTAATCGCGTACATATCAAAAGCGGGAAGCACAAAGGAAATTGCCGAAGAAATCGGCAGGGTTCTGGGTGAAAACGGGATTCAAACCGAAATACAGGAACTGCTGAAGCTTCAGGATATTGATGATTATTCCGCCGTGGTGATCGGAGCCCCGATCAATGGATTCCGCTGGCTGCCCGAAGCTGAAAAGTTTATCGAAGACCATAAAGCTCAGCTTGAGAAAAAGCAAACAGCCTACTTTATTGTGTCTTACCTGATAAAAACCGCAAGGGCTTCGTTAAGAAAAAAGATGGGGCAAACGCTGGAAAAGGCAAAATCCATTGTAGCACCGATCTCCGAAGGGTATTTTGGCGGAAAGGTGGATGCTGATTTCCCGGCCCTGTTCCGTCTGATGTTCGGCGTAAAGAAAGACACACCGCTGGACGTACGGAACTGGGATGAAGTACGGGCATGGGCGGCCGAACTGGCAGCCAGACTGAAAGAGGCGTAAAAAACCTGTTTTTCAGAGGGGAACACCGATGAAGAAACGTTGGTTAAAAATATTGGGAGCGGGGTTTGGAATCCTGCTCCTTATTCTTCAGGGTTACCTGCTTGTATGACTTCAAAGATCGAACCTTCCCGGCGATAACCCAGTTTTTTATAGTACGGGTCCACATCAGACATGACAAAAACCACATAATCCGGGTAGTCTGCATAAATACACTCCATTAGCTGCCTTCCTATGTTCTTGCCTCTGTGCTCCTTCATCACGAGCAGATCGCAGACATAAACGTAAAACCCGTAATCCTCGATGGAGCGGGAATATCCACAAAGTACATCACCCTCATAAGCCACATAGGTAATGTTTTTTTCCAGATTCTTTTTGTATTTCTCAGATGCACTTCCTTCCGTGTAGCATTCCCAACCCTCTCCCTCTATCAGGTGCATCAGCTTGTCTTCATCTTCTGCCACCTGGTATTTACGGATGTTCATACTCAGTTCCCTCCCATCGCTTTAGATTAAAATCAATTGTTACTCCCAATCCTTCCATACATCCGGCTGGTACCCCACCGTTGCCTTCTTCCCATTGCGTACGATGGGCGTTTTATAAAGTACGGGGTTTTTGAAAAGTACCTCCGCTGCTACGCTTCCTGTACCAAGCTGCTGCATGTTCAAGGTTTTGTATGCTTTCGAATTGGTATTGATCAGCTCTTTCAAGCCCACGGCGTTTTTTACACTGTCAAATTCACCCTTACTCAGTCCATAACGGTGCAAATCTATGGATTGGTATTGTATTTTCCGTTCCTTGAAATACCTCTCGGCCTTTTTGGTATCAAAGCATTTTACTGCTCCAAAAATCTGTATATTCATATTAGGTTCTCCTGTAACTTATTCACAATCATTCTACCATATTTTTTTCTCTCCTGACAGAACCCGTCCCCTTCAGGATATCCACGAAGCAGCCGCCCTTTTCCCCCTTGTCAGGGTCTTTTTTTTAGCAGAATGGAGTGATATAATGGAGGATAATGTTAACCTTTATTTCTTATTCAGGGATTTTTAGGTATTAATTTCCACCCCGAGTGTTATATATTATAAAAATTAAAATATAGAAAGGCGAGAAAGTTATGAGAATTGTAAAAGTAAAGAACTACGAAGAGATGAGCAGACAAGCTGCCAACGTAATTGCAGCGCAAATCGTTCTGCGCCCTGAAACCGTGCTGGGGCTGGCAACAGGCTCCACACCCATCGGCACCTACGATCGGCTGATTGCGTTGTGCAAAAACGGTGATGTCGATTTTTCCAGGGTTACCACCATAAACCTGGACGAGTATTATGGCCTGGAGCCCAGCCATGACCAAAGCTACCGTTATTTTATGAATGAACACCTTCTGACAAAGGTAAATATTAATATTGCCAACACAAATGTTCCAAACGGCAAGGCATCCGATATTGATGCCGAGTGCAGACGGTACGACAGCCTGATTGAACAGGCCGGAGGTCTTGATCTGCAGCTTTTGGGCATCGGTCATAACGGTCATATCGGCTTTAACGAACCCGCTAATGATTTCGTACTTGGAACCCATTGCGTCACTTTGGGCGAAAGCACCATCAACGCCAATGCAAGGTTTTTTGCAAACCGTGACGATGTGCCGAAGAAAGCGCTAACCATGGGCATTAAAGCCATTATGCAGGCAAAAAAGGTTCTGTTGATTGCCAGCGGCAACGATAAAAGCGAAATCCTGAAGAAAGCGCTGTTTGGCCCGGTAACACCGTCCGTACCGGCTTCCATTCTGCAGCTGCATAAGAACCTGATTGTTATAACCCCGTTGGATTTGGATTAATCCAGACAGATAATCGTACATAGACGTTCAAAAGAGGATACCCATAAAGCGGTATCCTCTTTACACATCAGGCAGATAAACGGTTTAGTCTTCATCCATCAGCATGTCCCATTCTTCCAGGTAACTCAGGTGCAGCTCTTCCTGTTCGGACAATTCTTTTTGCAGCTCGGTCAGACGGATATAGTCTGAGACAACCTCCTCCGATGCAAGCTCTGCCTGCAGCCATGATATTTTTTCATCGCATTGCGCCAGATTTGCTTCAAGCTTTTTTATCTTTGCCTCACGCCTGGCTTTTTCCTTGGCCGGAGTGGTATAGCTTTTCTTTTCCCTTGCTTCCTTAACCGTCTGATTCTTCTGTTCTGCCATTTTCTTTGCGCTCTGCTCAAGATAATACTCGTATCCGTGAGGATACAGCAATACGTTGTCCTCGTCAAATACCAGTACCGACGAAGCCACCTGCTTTATAAAATACCGGTCATGAGAAACAAACAGGAGGGTACCGGTGTATTCCTTCAGCATTTTCTCCAGGGTTTCCTTGCCGATGATGTCCATATGGTTGGTCGGTTCATCCAGGATCAGAAAATTCGGTCGCTGCTGAAAAATTTTACATAGCTCCAGACGTACTTTTTCGCCGCCCGACAGCGCATTCACCGGTTTGAACACGTCCTCCCCGGTAAAAAGGAAGGCACCCAACGCACTTCTGACCTCGGTGTGCGTCAGCCTCGGGAACTCGTCCCAATATTCATCCAGTACGTTTTTATCACTTTTATAATGAGCCATCTGTTGATCAAAATAACCAATTTTCACCCGATCGCCGATGGTAAAGGATCCACTGAGCGCAGGCAGCCTGTTGACGATCGTTTTCAGGAAGGTTGATTTCCCCAGACCATTTCCGCCGATGATCCCGATTTTTTCTCCGCGAAAGATATCTAGCGTTATGGTGGAAAGCGGCTTATCATAACCTATCTTCAGCTCCTTCGCCGATAACACCAGCTTAACGCTTTGTATTTCTGGCTCGAGATTGACATGAAAGGTTCTTGTATCGGCCAGATCGGGCGAATCTATTTTCTCCATCCGATCGATCTGCTTCAGTTTGGATTGGGCCATCGCAGCCTTTGTGGCCTTATAACGAAAACGCTCCACAAGCCCGCTTAAATGAGCGATCTCTTTTTGCTGCTCTATATAATCCTTTTGCTGCTTTTCCCAGT
>JAEZBW010000193.1 GCA_023426765.1 Bacillota bacterium | reverse complement strand
CTGAAACAGGCTGCTCATCTTCCGCGCATGTTCATTTTGGTCATCCCCTACATCAGCCTGATCATTCTTTCAGCATCCTTTTCCAAAACGATGGTTACTGCTGTTTTTGGCCTTGCCGATCATTATGAGGGAGCCCTTACCCAGATCTGTTATGCACTGATTCTGATCTTTTCTTATTGTTTTTCGGGTAAAGAGGATAGAATGCTGACCGCCATGAGATTTGTATTATGGGGAGCAACGGTTGTGGCATTCATCGGACTGCTCCAGCTTTTCGGCAGTCCCCTGATCGGCAGCCTGATACCGGGCGAGTTCCTGCTGTCAGCATCATCACAGGTTAAAGCAGATATATCGGGCATAACCTCTACAATCGGCAATTCGAACTATACAGGAACCTATGCAGTGCTTCTGGTTCCCTTATCGGTGGTGTTGGTTTTACGGGAAAAAAACATACCCCGGAAAGCATTATCATTGGTTGTATTTTTCGGTGCATCCGTTTTTCTGCTGTTCGGTTCGTTATCCAGGGCGGGATATATCAGCCTTTTAGTGGTTTGTCCGCTGATGGTCATTTTCTTGTGGAAAAGCCTGAAAAAACAACTTCTGTGGGGTTTGATTGCATTGGTCTATGCCGGATTGATTTTTATTGTGATGAATATAACCATGGGGGGCATACTGCTGCAAGAGGTGAAAGGCCTGAATCCATTTACGCAAAAAAACGGTGAAACGGAGAAGCTTGTGTTTCAGGACATCCGTCTGGATGAAAACATTGCTGTGATCGAGACGAATCAATGGGTTTTAACCGTACAGAAAAGTGAAGATGGCTTCTTGCTTCAGGATGAGGCTGGAAACTCTATTCCGTCGGTGTTTGATGAAAACAGACAGAGTTTTGTGCTGAAAGAATGGCCCTATGATAATATATATACCTGGCAGCAGCAAAGGGAAGGGATTTTTTGGATCCTCCTGGAGATCGGGGGAAAGGACATTGAGCTTGTGCATACGGGGCAGAGTATGAAAGTGGTGGGTTTTAACAGCGTTTTGACCGATATTGGCCCTGTGGAGGTCTTCAAAGGGATCAAAAATGAAGCCTTTGCCTCGGGACGCGGATATATCTGGTCCAGATCCATCTCCTTACTGAAAAAAGCCATTCTGTGGGGGTATGGGCCGGATACCTTCGCATACATTTTCCCCCAGAATGATATTGTTGGGAAACTGAACTACGGCGCTGTCTGGGTGATCATCGGCAAACCGCACAACTGGTACCTGCAGATTGCATTAGGTTCAGGCGTACTGTCCCTCCTTTGCCTGCTTGCGTTCTTCGGATGGTATGGGGTAAAGACCATCCGGGTATATTTTCGCGAGTTTCAGGGTGATAGAACGTTGATGGCATTTGCCGTGCTTTTATGTGTAATCGGATTTCTTGCCGCAGGCATGTTTAACGACAGCGTGGTTTCGGTTTCACCAATCCTATGGATGCTCTGCGGCTTTGGAGTGCGGCTGGTTCAGCCGGTTAAGGGAAGCTGAAACAATTGCAAACCTACCGTACTGTTGTTATAATGAGCTAAACAGACCTTAAATACATTTTTTTGCAGAACAGAGGTAATGTATGAAGCTGATATCATGGAATGTCAACGGAATCCGGGCTTGTCTGGAAAAAGGCTTTATGGACTTTTTCAGGCAGATGGATGCGGATGTCTTCTGCCTTCAGGAAACAAAGGTGCAGCAGGGACAGGTCAGCCTGAATCTCGAAGGGTATTATCAATACTGGAATTACGCCGTGAAAAAGGGATACTCGGGCACAGCGCTTTTTTCAAAGCAAAAACCCATTTCGGTGGTGGACGGTATTGGGATGAATGTTCACGATAACGAGGGCAGGGTCATTACAGCCGAATATGAAAACTATTATGTGATCACCGTCTATACCCCCAATGCCCAACGCGAGCTGGCCAGGCTGGACTACCGCATGCAATGGGAGGACGATTTCCGTGCATATGTTCAAAGGCTGGATCAGACAAAACCGATCATCTTCTGTGGAGATCTGAATGTAGCCCATAACGAAATTGATCTGAAGAATCCGTCCTCCAACAGGGGAAGCGCAGGCTTTTCCGATCAGGAGCGTGAGAAGATGACCGGTATGCTGCAAACCGGCTTTACCGACAGCTTCCGGTATCTGTATCCGGACAAAAAGGACGCCTATACCTGGTGGTCCTATATGTTCAAGGCCAGGGAAAAGAATGTAGGGTGGCGTATAGATTATTTCGTGGTATCCGATCGCATCCGTGAAAAAATCCAGGATGCCAGGATATACGCCGACATAATGGGATCGGATCACTGCCCGGTGGGCCTGGAAATTCAAATTTAGTACGAGTATTCTGACAGGTAACGCATCAGCCCTGTTTTTATATTGATATGATTAGTTCATTAAGACTCACATTTCTGTGGGTCTTTTTTGATGCGTCCGGCTTGTACTAATCCATAGCATGCAAGCATAAGATTTAAAAGGGCTTTATCATGTTCAGGAAAAAGCAGCGGGCTTGTTGTTTCCTGAACGCGTACAAGCCTTATAAGAAGATATCGAGTAGGATCGTTTCACCATCGGGAGGCGTTGATATGAATGCTGTTAAGGTTTTACCCAGTCATGCGGATAACAGGAAAAAAGACCTGAGCCTGCCGGACAGGGAAGCCAAAAGAAGGCTTGAGATTTATGGGAAAAACAAGCTGGAGCAAAAAAAGAAGAAGTCCTGGATGCTGCTGTTGTTCGAGCAATTCACAGATTTTATGGTGCTGGTGCTTCTGGCAGCCACCGCCATATCCATGATCATGGGGGAGATCACTGAAGCGATGACCGTCTTAGCTATCGTTTTCATCAACGCTTTCCTGGGCTTTTACCAGGAACTGCATACCGAAAAAACCATGGAAGCATTGGAAAAACTGGCTGCACCCAAAGCAAAGGTCTACCGGGACAACGAGCTGCGTGAAATTCAGGCAGAAGAAATCGTCCCCGGTGATCTGATTCTATTGGAAGCCGGCGACAGAATACCGGCAGATGGGTTCCTTGTGGAAGCCAATGATCTGCAGGTCGACGAGTCCATGCTCACGGGAGAATCGATGCCTGTTGCAAAGCAGTTTTCACCCCAGGAAGCCGTTTCTGAAACAGACCCGGAAACCTATAAGAAGACCTGTATATACATGGGGTGCCTTGCCACAGGCGGAACCGGCAAGGCCGTTATTACCAAAACAGGCATGGAAACCGAAATGGGAAAGATCGCCCATATGATTCAACAGGCTGAAACCCAGGACACACCGCTGCAAAAGAAGCTGGAGGCTTTGGGCAGCTACATTGTCACAGGCTGCCTGATCATTTGCATGATCGTAGCGCTGACCGGTATTATCCGGGGTGAGGCGGTGTTTACCATGCTTTTATCGGGTATCAGTCTGGCTGTTGCAGCGGTGCCCGAAGGGCTGCCTGCTGTTGTAACAATAGCGCTTGCTTTGGGCGTGCAGCGTATGGTAAAAAGAAATGCACTGGTTCGAAAACTGCCCGCAGTGGAAACACTGGGCTGTGCAACCGTGATTTGCTCTGACAAAACAGGCACTTTGACTGAAAATAAAATGAGGGTCCTCTCCCTTTATTCCGGCAGATCAAAATATCAAATCCTCCGGGAGAAAGGTATGGGAAAAAGTACATTTACGCTGCAGGGTAAGACCATCACCCCAAAAAACATTTCAGGGTTGAACTGGCTGATGCTCACAGGAGTTCTTTGCAGCAATGTGAATGTACAGGAACTGTCAAAAGCAAATCAGAATAATACCGGCGAACTGTTCCTTGGGGATCCGACCGAGGTCGCACTGGTTCAGGCAGCTTCAGAAGCGGGCTATAATCCTTTGTATGTTATGGAGGGATATAAAAGGCTTAAGGAGATCCCCTTTGATTCTGAACGCAAAATGATGACGGTATTATGCCAGCTGCCATCCGGGGAAAGAATCGTTTTTGCCAAAGGGGCCCCGGAGGTTATTCTGCAGAAGTGTTCCACCGTGATGGTTGCGGACAGGGAAAGGCCGATGGAGGAACACGATATCCACAGAATCGAGAATGAAAACAATCAAATGGCCCACGATGCGCTTCGTGTGATCGGTATGGCGGTTCGCAGCCTTGGCAGAGGGACTGAAATCCCTGAAAACCTGGAGCAAAACCTTATGTTTGTCGGACTGGCAGGCATGATGGATCCGCCGAGAAAGGAAGCCTACGATGCGGTTGAGCAATGCAAAATCGCCGGCATACGCCCGGTGATGATCACCGGTGATCACAGGGAAACGGCCCGTGCCGTAGCGAAAGCGCTGAAGATTATCGATGGAAATCAGGAGGTTCTTACCGGAAATGAAATGGAAAACCTGAATGATGTGGACTTGAAAAAAAGACTGAAGGATACGGCCGTTTTTGCCAGAGTGCTGCCGAAACACAAGCTGAGGCTGGTTAAAGCATACAAGGAAGAGGGACATATCGTGGCGATGACCGGGGATGGTGTGAATGACGCTCCAGCCGTGAAAGAAGCCGATATTGGCGTAGCCATGGGTTGTTCCGGAACCGATGTAACCCGCCAGGCTGCATCGATGATCCTGATGAATGATAACTTCTCCACCATTGTTGCTGCGGTGGAAGAAGGCCGCAACATTTATAACAATATCCGAAAGTTTATCCGATACCTGTTATCCTGTAATATCGGTGAGGTTCTGACCATGTTCCTTGGCATGCTGCTGGGACTGCCTGTGCCTCTGCTGGCCGTTCAGATTCTGCTGGTAAACCTGGTGACCGATGGCCTTCCTGCTATTGCGCTAAGCATGGAACCCGGCTCTGGCGATGTCATGAACCAAAAGCCCAGACGCCCGGATGAGAATGTTTTTTCAGGGGGCTTATGGCGTCTGAT
>JAEZBW010000133.1 GCA_023426765.1 Bacillota bacterium | reverse complement strand
ATGTATTACCTGAGAATGTTCTCCACACGCCGTAAGGATCATGATGACGTCAACTGGGCTGCCAATACCGGCCTGGGGGATAAAATATCCTATATTTCTCCGGTTATCAGCTTCACGACCTTTCCGTTGAAGGATCTGCCCGTGCCCCTGCCAAACCTTGTATTGGGTACGGATGTTGAGCCTAATCCCGATCCGGTTACCGGTAAACCTATTTTCAACGGGATTACTGTCGGCTTCCCGAAAATTCTGAACGACAACGACTGGCTGAAATATACTCAGGTTACAGAAAACCGCAGGCTGGTGTATGATTTGTATATCAGCAGCTCAACCAGCGAGGACAGCTTTGTTCTGCTTCAGCCTCCGTACATGGAACCGCTGCAGACAAACTATCCCGATGAAAACCCAAACAGCGGCATTTCCGGTCGGGTAACCCGCTTTCCCGTGGGACAGGGAGAAGCGCTGAAGCCCAATACCGTTTACTATTTTAAGCTGCAGGCGAAGCTGTATGTCAACAACGAGGCCGACCCATTCATCATCAGTGATTTTACGCCGATAAAGTCCATCACCACCCCGAAAACCGATTCGGGCAGCATGGATGATTTGGACAGAAAGCCCAGGACGCCGGTGGAATTCTCCATTGCGGTGAAAGACGGCCAACCCGAGCTGACTGATGCAAAGGTAACGCTGAACTGGCTGCATGCCGAAACGGATGTTACTTATGAAATGGTGGTTACCAAAGAGAGAGTGGATGAAGACTATGATTATACCGGTGATGATTACCATATCGGTGATAACATGGCCCCCGGTTTTCTTGATGTGTACCGAAATTACAAACCCAATGCCGCAGACAACGAACTGGTGATCGATGTACTGAATACTCCGCTGAAAAATATTGGATTTACCTATAATGAGGGCTTTACGCGGATAGCCCGGTTCCCGGTGAACCTGCCCTACCTGAAGCCAAACCAACTGTATTATTTCAGCCTGAGGGCCGTGCGCAACCGCGGACAGGAGGATGCTTCCTACAGTGATTGGGTCAGCATTCCGGTCACAACAAAGATGGTGGCTCCGCCGGATTTCATCGAAGCGGTGAACGATGTTCAGCTTGGGTTTAAGGTGGAGATTTCAGGCAATGTCAACGAGGAAGATGTCCGGGTTGTAGCGAAAAAAGGGTATCAGGCCGCAAGCTCCTATCAGGAGCTGAACCGGGCGAAGTATTCGGTTGTCCGGCACAACAGGGATTACTACGTACGGCTGTATGATCTGGAACCCGATACATGGTATGATATCCAGCTGTATTATCCCCAGGGAAGCACAAAGGCATGGTACAACAGTAAACAGAAAGTGTGGGAAACCTCTGGCGGAACCCCGGTTCAGCTGAAAACAAGAAACACGCTCCATGAGATAGAGGTTCGTTTTACAGGAGAAGGGCTGTACGACTACTTCCTGGAAATCAGGACCGATGACGATAAGGATTATATCGCCCTGCAATACGCAGAAGAGAATGGCGGCAGTGATTTCGGCTATCAGTTGGCCGACGGAACCAAAGTGGATTTCTACCGCGAAAAAATCACTTCCTATGTAACCCAGGGCTTGAATGACAAGTATGTGTATTATGCAAAAATCTCTTCGGTACGGGTTCAAAAGAGCGATGGAACCTATGAAAGGCGCTCCCTTCTTGCCAACACACGGTATTATGTGAAGGCATGGGCCCGGAATATCGCAGATTCGAACCACATTGGGCCGGTTTCGATGCGAACCGACTTCAGCCAGGAGGATTATGACCGGGATCGTGTTCAGGACGAAATTACCGATCTGTTCCAGTCCCGGGCGGACGGGCTGACAAGAAAGCTTTATTTCACGGTGAACGAACCTGATAAAGCCGCAAACCGGATTCTGCTGAAGGGTTCAATGATCTCCAGCATGCTGAAGGTATCGGGTTACTCAGGCGTCACGGTGGATTTTTCAACAGAGAAGCCCGGAGCACAGGATATCATCCTGATTCCGCTGGAAGTGCTGACTGCGCTGCAAAGTCTGAACAGCCGCCTGACCCTTATAATGGCCGAAGGTGAGCTGACACTGACTGGGGAAACCATCAGTGTGGATGCGCTGAATAAAGCTGCAGCTGCTTATGGTGTGAAGGAAGCCATGCTTGAGCTTACCATTGATAGAAAACCGGCGGGATCGGTGGAACCTCCCCAGGGCCTTATGGCCGGATCCAAGGTTTTTAATATCTCCATGCGGGCCGTGGGTATGAAACGAACTTATCCCGAGATGAATGAAATCATTTATGATATCCTGAAGGAACCGACAGCCACAGGGCCCTTCAAATATGGTATTCTGAACAGGGAACTGGTCAAGCTTCTGGGCGAAAAAACCACCCTGACCTATAAAAGCCAGGCCGAACTGGATGGGTTGATCAGCGTCCTGATGGAAAGGATAGAAGAAGAACTGTCGCTGTATATCCGGGACATCCTGGATGGCGGCAGGGGATTTTCTGCTTCCCGGGTCAGCAGCAAAGATTTGAAAGAACTTGAAGGCGCGATGAAGCTGAAGATGCTCCATGATGGAAGCCAGTCCCTGGCCCGCCCCATGGTTCTGCCAAATGGTGCAAACACCTGGCAGGATCCTCCCGGTGTAAAAGCCTGGTTATTCCCCTATGTCCTTATCAACTGTAAAACACCAGGACAATATGCGGTGTTCTCAGCGGCACCGGTTACCATAACTGTTCCCGATGTCAATGGCACTGTAAACCCGGATATCCGGCGGCTGTCCTTAAAGTATGACCTGCAGAAGGTATTCGGAAAAACCCTGTATCCGGGGGACTATGTTTCAAAAGACAGCGCGGTCGCTCTCTTCGAGGTGGTCACCGAAACCGGAAACGAGACCCTGGGCATGAGCGTTCCCGCAAAAATAAAGCATTACCAGCTGGAGAAGCTCCTGCCGGTGACCGGGCTGAAAACAAATGTCAACCGGCAGCAGGCTGCATCTTTGGTGGTTGAGATCTATGCCCATAAAACCGGTGTCAAAGCCGATGTGCTGCGCCCAACGACGAACCGATACATCCGCAATACTGCAGCAATACCGGATCCGGTATACCACAGGCTGGTCATCGCGCTGGATTTGGGCCTGACAGGCCTGGAACCCGACAATTCCTACAAGGGTGAAAGCTTTGCAACCATTGAAGAGATCCTGAAAGAAGTTATCATGGTGCTCGATTTACTGGGAGAATGGTAAGAAATGCGCATGCCGTGTGCAGGGAACTGCTTCGAAGGGTTCCTTGTTACCGGATGGAGTAACCGCTGCACCTGAAGTGGAATCTGCGGTACAGGAAATTGAGTTTGTAGAACCATAAGGAGAACACAATTATGTGGAAGCACAGAAAATTAATCGTCAGAATAGTAGCATGGCTGCTGATCCTTGGAATGGTGGCTGTTTTTCTGATCGATATCGCATTTGCCGAGCAGGCCATTCCGTCAACGCCGCCGCAGAACATAACCGTAACGGATATCGCTTATGCCGATGAGGACGGGCAGAACTGGTTTGCTGCGTTCACATGGGGAGCGCCTACTTATCCGAGTGAAGCGACCGGAGACCGTTCGCAAAACTTCTATTTCAACAGGATTGAGCGGGGAACCGGGCTGCTGAACAACGATGTTCTGCAATTCACGCTGAACGGTACCGATACCTCATTGACCACCCGAGGCTATGGTATTGAGCTGGATCACGGCAAAATTTATGAATTCTATGGTCGCTCCAAATATACCTGGGGCGAATTTAAAGAGAATACCTATGAATCGGGACGATCCAACAAGGTTAAGTTTTTAACCGATGTGGAGTTCGGTGCGGCGCTGATCTCCGGCACCAATGAAATCAAGATTGTCTGGGATGATGTTTGGGATACCGACGGCAGGATTAATTACCGCATTCTCATTTCCGACACTTCCGGGTTTACACAGCCTCCCTCCATTCCGGACATCATCGGGTCGGACATTGGCACACAGAACAGCAGGGTCACGGTAAACGGCGAAAGGCTGGAGTATATTTATGCGAATGCCATGCCCGGCCGGGAATATTCCATCAAAGTGATCCCGCTAGTGGGTTCCAATGTATCGAAAATCCCGGATGCCGAGATACCCGTTGTGAAGGTGAAAACGGAAATTCTGCTGCGGGCCAAGAAGATGGGTGAAACCACCGACGGTGTGCGCTGGATGCTGTTTTGGGATCCGATCATCAAAGGGGCTATCGGAAGCACCACCTTCACCCGGGTTGAATATAAGCTTTACAGGACGGACACCGCAGGGGTGGAAACCTTTTTTGCCCTGGTGACCGATAAAGACCGATATGAAATGAATCTCAAACCTGCGGATGTAGACAAGTACAAGTATAAGATTGAAGCCGTGGCCTATAAGCCCGACGGCAGTACGGTGCCGTTCTACTCCACTACCCAGGTGTCATTGAAGGAGCAAATTCCGGAATATCCCTCCAGCCCGGAATTCGTCAGCAGTTTTCCAAAGGCCAGCCCGGCGCCGCTGATTTATGACGAACTGGTTACAGCCACCTCGGCTACGTTGTTGTGGGCGATTCCGCAAACCGGTGAAGGCAGACTGGATACCGAGGTTTATTACGATTTGTATCTGGTGGAAAATCTGGAGGACATGAGCGCGCTGCCCATCAATAAAAGAATCGGTGCAAATTTGACAATGAATGCCGATCAGGAGGTTCGTGAGCTGGAAACCGGTAAATTGATCGGATATAAGTATAAAATCAGCCAGCTTCGTTCCAACTCCATCTATTATGCGGTAATGATTGCAAAGAAAAACTTCCTGACCGAAAGTGAAGACGGAAGCTACATGCTGTCCAAGGCCTATCTGTCCGAGCCTGCGATCAAGGTCATCATCACGCGGCCGGCGGCCGACGCCGAGAAGCCAGTAACCCCTCCTTCCCCGCCATTCAGGGTGAAACCCGGATCTGCCTCTTCGAAGACCGGTTTTACGCTGCAGATGGAAAAGTCGTGGACTGAAATGTTCAACCCGGAGATGAATAAGTGGCTTTATGTTGTCCGGCAGGACGACCCCGAAGCCGACCATGATAACAGATTTTATACCGCAGCCAATTCCTTTTCCTATGATCAATACCTGCAAAATGATGCCCTTGCAGACGGAGATCCGAATAAAAAGCCGGTAAGAAAAGTGGAATACAATGCCGGCTGGGAAATCCTCATCCATTGCGTGGATTATACCGAGGCACAGAGAATTGTGAAAGAACTGAAGGGCAGAGATTATGTCACATATAATGATTTAAAACAAAGCTATCTGCTGTCCTGGCAAAAACAGATTTCCCCGGTGGTCGTACCGGCTTTAAAGGAAGAAGAACCGCAGATGTTTTCCATGCCCGTAACGGCGTTGGATCCGAATAAAACCTATTTGGTATGGATTACCGTGAAGAACAATCCGGGCCAGATGGAATCCGATCCGTCCGACCCGATTCTGGTGACAACGCAGCCCGACAGGCCTCCGACGGTGGAAATCCCGGTGGTTCCCACCGATCTGAAGGGAATTCCCGCCGATACCTATGTGGATCTTTTCTGGACACCCCGGAAGGATTACACCTATAATATCCGTTATGGAACAGAAGAAGACAGGACAAAAGCGTCCAGTACCCTGACCGTGATTGCCGCACAGCTTGGAATCCAGCCCTGGGCAAGGGTTGTCGGGCTGCAGGCGGATAAAGCCTATTATTTCTGGATTCAGGCTGTCTCACCGGGCGGTGTTGTTTCCGAATGGAGCAATGCGGTGGCGGTAAGAACCGAAAAGTACAACAAACCTCCCAGGCCGCAGGGCTTCGGAATTAAGGACACGCAGGATGCAATCGGCGAAAACTCCATCTTCTATGAATGGCTGAAGGATGAAACCGTTACATATATTCTGGAGATTTCTGAAACAGCCGATTTTAAGGAATTGAAGGATTATGAAATCAATGGATCTGAATATCAGGTAACCGGTCTGAAATCCAACTACCGGTATTTCGCCAGGTTATACGCATACAGCAGCGCTACCGGATTGAGATCCGAGCCTACGGCGGTAGTCATGATTGTCACACGCAAGGGCCGCGGTGAGTATGATGCAGATGTCCCGCTTGGAGAACTGCCGATGGGAGAGATCGTGATCACCGACGCGATAGCCGAACAGGGAATATGGAATACGAAAGTAGTGGGAATCAATGGACATCGGCTTTCCGAGAAGCTGCGACAATCGGGCTCCGGTACTTTTTCAATCGATCTGACAAACCCACCGCCGGGTACGGGAACCATTCGTGTTGAGCTGGCTGGTGAGGTGCTTGAGACCCTGACCGGGGTTCAAAAAAATCTTCTGATTAAAACGCCGGGCTTTGAAGTGACACTGTCCCCGGGGAGCCTTCTGGGCGACACCTACTTCAGGCTGAAGAGAAGCCTTGGAGATATTGCTGTCCGGGTGGATATTCAATCTCCCGCTCAGGGGCCGGTACCCGAAGAAAGATGGCAGTTCGCGCGGCCTGCAGCCGACCTGAAGGTTCTGGCTGGTGCTGGAAACAGTTTTCTGCCTGTTGGCGATTTCACCCGTCCGTTAAAAGTGATGCTTCCCATTGAAAACCAGAAGACAGAGCAGTTAAGGCTGCGATTGTTTGATCATGAAAGAGGAAAATGGACAGATCTTGCCGGCAACTGGGTGACGGCAGAAGCAAAGCTGGCGGCGTATCCGCAGAGCAGCGGCGTTATTGCGGCACTTCAGCCAAAAGCCGAATTCTTCGGCGATATTGCCGGCAGTGCGACCGATGTGACCGTTCAGAATCTTCTAAGCCTGTACCCCATGCCTTCGCTTCCATCGGCTGCAGTGAATCCCAATAAAGAACTGACCATAAGCGAGGGAATGAAGCATCTGCTGGATATCCTGCCTTATGAATACGGGAAGGAAGATATCGTGCAAACAGCAATGCGGGCGGGCTTGCTGATCCCATCGAAGGATAAAAATGCGGGGATGCCGCTGCGGCGGGATGCAGCTGTTTATGCTGCGGTCAGTCTGCTCGGTAAAAAAACCGCCCAGCGGTTAACGGGTGACACCGCAGCGCTGTCAAATGTTGAAGATTACAGCGCGATTCAAACGGAGTACCGGACAGCTTGCGCTTTTGCCGTCGAAAACGGAATGATTCCGGGCCAGGGCAGGTTTAATCCCGAAAAAACCATTACCCGTGCAGACCTTTTAAGCCTGCTTGAAAAAGTCCTTCAGCTTGCCGGCGAACTTTAAGCCATTGCGAGTCACTGGGACGGTTTTTGACTCGAAATTTATGTCAACTAGGCGTCCTTCCGGGCGAAGCATATGTCATCCTGAGCGGAGCGAAGGATCTCCTCATGAATCATTTGTAAGCATTTTTCGCTAACACCCAGGGTGACAAAAGCGATAGCTCAGCATAAACTTTAAGTTGAAAGGCTCCATAAAAATTGGAAAGGAAAAGATAAAAAAAATCTGGGACAATAGGTCAGATTATGTAGTATAATAAGAAAGGCACAGGAAGGGAACGCGGGTCATGATGACAATTGTTCCCGCTTTTCTTGTAAGACCGGAATTGGATGATTTTGCTAAAGGGATTTTTACATAGAATTCGGTGGAACCGGTAGAAACCGCCTTAATAAAGCAGTCTGAAAATGAACATAATATAAATGGAAACCTGAGAATTACGAATATGTGGAAAAAATCTTTACATAAGAAAAAAAGGGGACGGTAAAAAATGGGAGTATTTCTGATTGACGGCGGTATCCCTCTGAAAGGTTCGGTTCGCATCAGCGGCGCAAAAAATGCCATCCTTCCAACCCTGGCAGCCTGTCTTCTGACAGAAGGAAAAAGTGTACTAAAGGATGTTCCCGACCTTGAGGATGTACATACCATGTGCGGCCTGCTTACATCTTTGGGGGCAGACATCCGCTTTGACGTTAAAGAAAAGGAAATCACGGTCGATACCTCCAATATTCAGGAATACACCGCACCTTATGAGCTTGTGAACACCATGCGGGCTTCCTTTCTCGTCATGGGCCCGCTGCTTGCAAGAAAGGGCAGGGCAAAGGTTTCTCTTCCAGGGGGCTGCGCAATCGGCAGCCGTCCGGTAGATCTTCACCTGAAAGGCTTTTCAGCCCTTGGCGCCAGCATCAATACCGGGCATGGATATGTTGAGGCACAGGTAAAAGGGAGGCTGACCGGGGCCAGAATATATCTGGACTTCCCCAGCGTAGGGGCTACAGAGAACATCCTGATGGCCGCTGTTTTGGCCAAAGGGCAGACCACCATTGAGAATGCCGCTACCGAACCTGAAATTGTCGATCTTGCCACAATGCTTGTTTCCATGGGTGCGACCGTAACCGGTGCGGGTACCGACACCATCCGCGTCACCGGAACAGACCGGCTGAACCCCACCGAACACACGATTATCCCCGACCGCATTGAAGCGGGAACGTTCATGATAGCAGCAGCGATGACCGGTGGAAACATCCTGATGGAAAATGTTATGCCGGACCATCTGAAACCTGTTACCGCAAAGCTTCGCGAAGCCGGCGTCGAGATCTCCGAAGAGTTGAGCTGCATCCGCGTGAAAGGCCTGGAAAAGCTGAAGGCTGTGGATATCAAGACCCATCCACATCCGGGTTTTCCTACCGACATGCAGGCCCAGATGACCTCCTTTCTCAGCTTTGCCGAAGGCACCAGTATGGTGGTTGAAACGATTTTTGAAAACCGGTTCATGCATGTCAGTGAATTAAAGCGCATGGGCGCCCGGATTAAAATTGACGGGCGTACCGCCATTATTGAAGGCGGAATTCCCTTTATGGGCGCGCAGGTTAAAGCTACCGACCTGAGGGCCGGAGCGGCTTTAATCCTTGCCGGATTATGTGCCAGGGACAAAACCGAGATCAGCGATATTTATCATATCGACAGGGGCTATGAGAAGATGGAGGAAAAGCTGAAGGCATTAGGAGCAAAAATCAGCAGGCTTTAATTCAGCAAATTAATTCAACTCGTCCAGTGTCAGTTTAAAGCCGGGGATGAAGTGCTGCATAAAGTAGTCCACCTCCGGCATTTGCATATCGGTAATTTTCTTCAGAATTGCAGCGGCTGCCTTCTTGAACTCGGTATTGCCGGCCTTTTCTTCCTCCACACATTTAATATAGGCGCTTAAGCGATCGGCAGCTTTTACAATTTTCCCCTCAGCAGAGGTTTCATCAAA
>JAEZBW010000112.1 GCA_023426765.1 Bacillota bacterium | reverse complement strand
ATCAAATATAACAGGATAATTCGCCAACACTGATAATCTTCCCTTGAATTTCCTGTTTTATGCGTAATCCAAAAGTTGTTTGCACGCAACCCGACTTTGCATCAAAGACATTTTTCGGAGATTACTTTCACATTTTGGATAATTGCAGTATAATTATGTTTGTACTCGACCTTCGTGGTGTATTATTTTGATCAAATGGGGTACACACTGTAGATGTTGCACATATACGGTGTGCACGTAAATGAAAGAAATTCGGAAAAGGGGATCTGTATGGGTGAGAAGTTTCAGTTTTCTGGAAATTACAATGATTTGAGTACCGATAAGGGGTTCCAGTACGAGTTTGAATGCAGCCGCTGCGGTACAACCTGCAGGACAAAGTTTAAGCCGTCTGTTACCGGGAGCGTTTCTCAGGTGTTAGACGCAGCATCCAGTCTGTTTGGCGGGGTATTCAACCGGACGGCGGATCTCGGAAGCAGGGTACATTCAGCAGCCTGGGAAAAAGCGCATGATGAGGCCTTTGAGGAAGCAGTCCGTGATTTGGCGCAGGATTTTATCCAATGCCCCCGATGCCAAAGCTGGGTTTGTAAAAACAAGTGCTGGAACCAGCGCAAAGGTCTTTGTAAACAGTGCGCACCCGATTTGGGCGTAGAGATGGCTGCCGCACAGTCCAATCGATCGGTGGAGGAAGTGTGGGCTCATGCCTGCATGGCCGATGAAGACAGAAAGCTGGGGCGTGAAAACTGGAAGGAAGTCATTACCGCCAGCTGCCCTGATTGTGGTGTTGCTTTGGCGAAGAATACGAAGTTCTGTCCCGAGTGCGGTGCAAAGCTTGCACGGGAAAGATTCTGCCCGGAATGCGGTGCAAAGCTGACCGGTGCGACGAAATTCTGCACCGAATGCGGTACCAGGCTGCAATCCGAATAATATCCAAAATAGTAACAAGGCGTAAAAGAAAGAACCTTCTTTTACGCCTTTTCTGTATCATTCTATTCTTTAACCTGAATCATTGCTTTCATTCATTCGGAGAAAGGTCAGTTTGCTCTCTAAAATGCAGTATGGATGAATGCGTCCAACAGCTTCACTGTATTCAGAACATCATTTTTATCCACCATCTCGCAGGGGCGATGCAGATACCGGCAGGGTATCGAAACGCCACCGGATGGAATTCCACCGGCCGTGATATGGATTGCACCTGCGTCATTAGCGCCTGCATTCAAAACTTCAATCTGATAAGGGATGCTTTTCTCTTCTGCACATCTTATAAGGGTATCTTTTATCAGGGGATGGGACAAGGTCTTTGCGTCCTTAATCATGACAGCCGGTCCCTTGCCCAAATCAATCGCAAGCGGCCTGCAGTCCGGGGTATCACCGGTACTCGTCACGTCCACTGCCACAGCCAGATCGGGCCTTATTCCAAATGCAGCAGGCCCGGCGCCTCGCAACCCCACCTCTTCCTGCACGGTAAAGGCAAACACCACTTCATTGGGCAGGTTTTTTATCTGCTGGGCGAGTGCGACCAGGATTGCACATCCAATACGATCGTCCAGCGCTTTTGAGATATATCTTCCGTTTTGCTCAAGGGTTTCGCCGACAAAAACGCCCATATCTCCGGGGTGAACGTACCGGCAGGTCTCTTCCCTGCTTATCGTGCCAATATCGATGTACATCCGGTTTATCTTCAGATCCTTCATCTCTTCCAGGGCTTCTTCATAACAAACCGTGCCAACGGTGCCATTTCCAAAAACCACCCTCTGGCCTGCGGCAATAAATGGGCTGACACCGCCCATGTTGGAAAAGCGAATGAAACCCTTTTCGTCAACATAAGCTGCCACCACACCGATCTCATCCATATGAGCGGCCAGCATAATCCGCTTTCCGGGGCCCTTTTTTACAGCGATCAGATTACCAAGCGCATCGGTATGCACTTCATCCACAAATGGGGCTATCTTTTCCTGAATCAGTTTGCGGACTTCCTCTTCGCGGCTGGATGGCCCATATGCGCCGGCCAGTTCTTTTAATAATTCTATCATCCTTCATTCCTCCCCTGTAACAGGTGCGGCAGTTTTAACAAGGCTGCCCGGACCAGCCTGTGCATGTTTATAAAATCGTTTGTATCCAGGCATGAAACCGGTGAATGGATATAACGGCAGGGAGCTGAAACGGTAACGATCCTGACCCCTTTTCCGGAGGTTTGTATCCTGCCCGCGTCATTGCCGCCGGATACGGTCTGCTTCCACTGATATGGAATGCCTTCGGCTTCTGCGGTCTTCACAAAATGCTCTATCAGTTCCCTGTCCCCGATGGAGGTTCTGTCGGCGAAGGAGATTGCCGGGCCCTTGCCCAGCATTGTGGATACCTCATGCTCCTTTACGCCCGGTACATCGGCACAGGTGGTTCCCTCAAGAATGACGGCAATATCGGGCTGCACCCTGTTTGCCGCAACCCTTGCGCCGCGAAGGCCTACTTCCTCCTGTACGGTAAAGCAGGCGACCAACTCAAAAGGCCAGGCTTCTTTTAAAAGCTCCATCTGGATCGCACAGCCCGCCCGGTCATCCAGTGCTTTGGCCTTCAGGCGGTTTTTCCCGAACAGAACGGGTTCGCCTGCAAAGGCTGCATAGTCTCCCGGGGTCACAATATCCTCAGCCTGTGTTTTGTCTTTTACACCGATATCGATATACAGGTTCTTTAATTTTACAACGCCATCCCTCTCGGTTTTATCCTGCAGATGAATGGATTTATACCCAATGACGCCGGGTACCTTTTTCGTTCCCACCCTCACCTGCTGGCCGATCAGAATTCTGGGATCCATGCCGCCCACTGTGGCAAACTTCAGCTTGCCATCCTCGGTGATACCGGAGATCATGAACCCTACTTCATCCATATGCGCGGAAAGCATCACTTTGAAATCATATTTGCCGCTGGTTTTTGCTTTCACCATGAGGTTTCCGATGCTGTCAGTCTGATATTGCAGCGCCTCATCCTTTATACCCGCCATAATGGCCTGGCGAACAAGCTGCTCGTCGCCGGATATTCCATCAAGCCTTGTCAGCTCCATCAGTTTGTTGATCATTTCAAATCCTCCCGGTTGGCGTCAAGCCTGAAGCATTCAGCAGCAAGCCTCACAGCCGATGGCTTCACCGGCTTTCGTGGCCGAATATTTCGCAGCAAGGGCGGCTGCCAACTCAATATCCTTTAACATCAGCAGTTCAATGCCGGTATGCATATACCGAAGCGGGATGCATGCTTCCAGTGTTGGTATTCCGGTATGGGAAACCTGGATAGCCCAGGCTTCGGTGCCCGGATTTCCCGGCTCGATGCAAAGCTGTGTGGGGATTCTTTCTTTTTTGGCCACCTCCAGCAGGGCTTTTGTTTCATCGCGGTGGAAAGAGGGTCCTATCCCGACGGGAACGCCTTTACCCAACGGAAAGGTTTGGTTTTTGTCCGCCTCGGGCATATCGCCGTGACACACATCAATCACCAGGGCGATATCGGGGTTCAGGCTCCAGGCCGAGGAAATCGCTCCCAGCAGCTCGGTTTCCTCCTGAACGGTCGCAACCACATAAATATCATTTTCATGCTTCATCTCCTGCAGTTGCTCCAGAATCAGCACCAGTGCGGCAACCCCTGCCCGGTTGTCCAGGCTTTTCCCGGCGATGCAGCCATTCTCCAGGGAGGACACCTGTGAAACAATCGAAATCGGATCACCTGGTGAGGTCTGCTGTTTTAATTCCTCATCGGGCAAACCCGTATCAATAAAAAGCTCGGTCATTTTAACGTTCTTTTTGGTTTCCTGTTCGGTCAGCAGGTGCGGGGGCTTTGCGCCAATAATCCCGTAAAGGTCCTGCTTTCCGTGAACCATCACTTCACTGGCCATCAAAGCCTTCGTATCAATACCGCCCAGGTTGGACACCCTCAGGAAACCGTTTTTCTCATACCCCGAAACAATCAGTCCAATTTGATCGTAGTGGGCGGTGATCATGATTTTTTTAGGGTTTTCACCCAGTCCCTTCTTATAGCCGATCACATTGAAGAAGGGATCCACCCAGGCTTTATCGCAGACGGGCTCAAAATAGCTTTTGATTGCATCACAAGCCCGGCTTTCAAAACCCGTCATGGCATTGATGGTGCACAAACCCTTAATTAATTCAGCTGTATCCATCCACTGCACCCTCCTTAAAAACAGGGGACATTCCGCAAACATCCTGACCCGCAAAGCAGCGGTGTGTCCCCTAACCGAAGAACCCGCAAAGCAGCGGCTGGTCGAAGGTAAAGCCTCCAACTCGCCCATGCAACCCGGATGTCCCCCTTCCGTAACCTTAAACTACATCAGAGCATCGGTCACACAACGTCGGATGATCATGATTTTTCCCGACGGTGGGGCTGTATATCCAGCAGCGTTCGCATTTTTCTCCGGAAGCTCTCGTCACTTCAATTTCAAGGGTTTTCGCACCGGCATCCTCTTCAAGAAGCACCTCCGAAACGATGAAGATCATAGGCAGAATATCCTTATTCTCATTCAGGAAGGAATATTCCGCGCCCGATGCCTTCAAGCGCACACCGGCTTCCAGAGAAGAACCGATAACCTTTTCATTTCTTGCATTTTCAAGGGCTTTTAACACTTCGTCCCTGATCTGGTGCAGGTGATCCCACTTTTCCTGCAGGCCCGGATTGGCATATGCTTCATTCACCTTTGGCCAGCTGTTCAGCTGGATGCTCTGGACATTGTCCCCTTCGGTGTGGGGCATGTATTTCCAGATCTCTTCGCTGGTGAAGGCCAAAACAGGGGCCAGCATGCGAACCAGCGCATCCAGAATGATATACATGGCAGTTTGCCCCGAGCGGCGTTTTACATCTTCGGTTTTCGATGCATACAATCTGTCCTTGGTTACATCCAGATAGAAGTTGCTCATGTCCAGAACGCAGAAGCTGTGAATGTTATGAATAAAGCCATGGAACTCATACCGGGAAAATGCATCCTCAACAGTATGGATCAGGTTGTTCAGCTGCATCAGCGCCCACTGATCAATCTCTTCCATCTGCGCATAAGGCACAGACATGGTTTCAGGGTTGAAATCTTCTATATTGCCCAGAATAAACCGGGCGGTATTCCGGATCTTCCGGTAGCTTTCAGCCAGCTGTTTGATGATGTCATTGGAGATGCGGATATCGGTTTTGTAATCCGACGCTGCAACCCATAACCTCAGGATATCAGCGCCATACTGATTGACGATATCCATCGGGTCCATCCCGTTGCCCAGGGATTTGGACATCTTTCTGCCCTGTCCGTCGACGACATAGCCGTGGGTTAAAACTTGCTTATAAGGGGCTTTCCCTTTTGTAGCAACAGCCGTCAGCAGAGAGGACTGGAACCAGCCGCGGTGCTGATCGCTTCCCTCGAGGTACATGTCGGCCGGCCAGGCAAGCTGGGGCCTTGTTTCCAAAACACCGGCATGCGTGGAGCCCGAATCAAACCAAACATCCATGATGTCGGTTTCTTTCCGGAAGGTATTGTGCCCGCAGGAGCATCGGATATGATCCGGCAGGATTTCAGAGGCTTCCCGTGCAAACCAGGCTGTGGATCCTTCCTTTGCAAACAGCTCCTGAACCGCCTGGATGGTGTCTTTGTTGATGACTTCCTTTCCGCATTCATTGCAATAGAAAATCGGAATAGGTACCCCCCACATCCGTTGACGGGAGATGCACCAGTCGTTGCGGTCTGCGACCATCTTTGAAATACGCTCCATTCCCCATTCGGGAATCCATCGAACTTCTTTAATGGCTTCCAGCGCTTCCTTTTTGAAGCTCTCCACGGAGATGAACCATTGTTCTGTGGCACGGAACAGAACCGGACTTTTACAGCGCCAGCAATGGGGATAGGTATGATCGATCATCGCGTCGGCAAGCAACGCTCCGGTTTCCTTCAAATGCTTATGGATCGCCTTGTTGGCATCTTTATAAGACAGACCGGCAAATTCGCCCGCTTCCTGTGTTAGAACACCTTTTCCGTCTACGGGTACGATAACCGGCAGCGTTTCGTACTTCTTGCATACGATGAAGTCTTCCACGCCATGGCCGGGAGCGGTATGCACACATCCCGTACCGGCATCCAGGGTGACATGATCGCCGGTGATCACCAGCGAATCCCGATCCAAAAATGGATGGCGGCAAACGACATATTCCAGATCGCTGCCCATCAGTTCGCCCAGCACCTGGTATTCTCCTTTTCCGGCGAGCTTCATGCAGGCGTCGGCCAGCTCTCTCGCCATGATATAGGTTTCATCTCCGGCTTTCAGCACGGAGTAGGTGAATTCGGGATTCACTGAAATAGCCACGTTTCCGGGCAGGGTCCAGGTGGTCGTGGTCCAGATCACCACATAGGTTTTATCAAGATCGTCAACGATGCCCTTTAATTTGCCTTTGTCATCCTTTACGGCAAACTTCACATAAATGGATTGACCATGATCATCCTGATATTCAATCTCGGCTTCTGCCAGCGCAGTTTCACAGACCGGGCACCAGTACACCGGGCGCAGCCCCTTGTATATGCAGCCGCGCTCAGCCATTTTTCCGAACACTTCAATCTGTTTCGCTTCAAATTCGGGCAGCAGGGTGATGTACGGGTCATCCCAGTCACCGATGACGCCCAGCCGTTTAAAGGCTTCGCGCTGAACATCCAGATACTTGCGGGCGATTCCTTCGCAGGCCTGACGGAACTTCACCGGACCGACTTCATGCCGGTTCAGCCCAAGTTCGTTGATTGCGCGGTTTTCGGTGGGAAGACCATGGGTGTCCCAGCCAGGAACGTATGGGGTGTAATACCCTTTCATGTCATAATAACGGATGATGATATCCTTTAACACCTTATTCAGCGCCGTGCCCAGATGTATACCGCCATTGGCGTACGGGGGGCCGTCGTGCAGGATGAACTTCTCATGGCCTTCGTTCCTTTCAAGGCGCTTTTGGTAAATATCGGTTTCGTACCACTGCTTCAGAATGTCGGGTTCCTTCTGAGGCAGGTTTCCCCGCATCGGGAATTCGGTTTTCGGCAGATTTAATGTTTTTCCGTAATCCATTTCATTTCCTCCATATTTTTGGCCATCTGTATGGTTTTATTTGTTTGCCGGGCATTTCGCGGTTGAGATCCGGAGCCAGCGAGGGATGACATTCGCTGCGCTCAGGATAAAGCTTAATCATCTGCTGGCATGCCCATAGTGTTTCCTAAAATTTAAACAATAAAAAAAGCCCTTCATCCCCATGGGACGAAAGGCATGCTTACGCGGTACCACCCAAATTACGGAACAAATCCGTCACTTGTGCGGGGTGTAACGGCCCCGGCCGGTTTGCTTACTCCTGATGTTTCAGCTTACAGCTACCAGAGGATTTTCAGAAGGCGTACCCTGCGAAGCTTCCACCTGTACTTCGCTCTCTGTGAGGTTTTACCTGCTTACTCTTTCCGGTCACAGCTTTTCTCAGCTTTGACCCTAATTATACATGACTTGACAAAGAATTGTCAAGAAAAAGCATGGTACTTCGGATGGTTATAATGCTGTAGTCAGTTCATTACCTTAATGAAAAACCCCGGCAATGCCGGGGTTTAATTGTTTACAATTCTTATTCAACCATGCCGCGTGAACTGGCAGCTTTGGGATTGAAAACCGGCCGGAAGGATCCCTTAAAAATCCTTCACTTCCATCAGCTTCTTCTTCAGGTCGGTTTCCATCGTCCTGATTTCGGATTCGGCTGCCTGGCGTTTCACCCTGCCTTCCTGCTGAATGCGCAGCGTTTCCTCGATGGTTTCGATCAGATCGCTGTTCACCTTTTTCAGGGTTTCCATTTCGACAATGCCCTTTTCAGACTCTCTGGCCACTTCGATGGAGTTCACCTTCAGCATTTCAGAGTTTTTCGCCAGAAGCTCATTGGTGGTGCGATTCACTTCGGCCTGCATCTTCAGGGCCTTTTCCTGGCGGAAAAGCGTCATCGCGATGATGATCTGGTTCTTCCACAACGGAATGGTATTGAGGATGGAGCTTTGTATTTTTTCAACGAGGGTCTGGTCATTGCTTTGAATCAGGCGAAGCTGCGGGGCTGTCTGAATGGCGATCATCCGGCTGAGCTTCAGATCATACAGCTTCTTTTCAAAGCGGTTTGCAAGGCTGAGCATGTCCTTCACCTTTTGCGCATCTGCGGCGTTATTGGTTTGCTCTGCTTTTGCCTTTAACTCGGGAAGAAGCTTTTCATTTATTTCGGTAAGCTTCAGCGATCCGGCCAGAATGTACACATCCAGCTGATGCATGTACTCCAGGTTTTTATCATAAAGGCCGTCCAGCAGGGTGATGTCTTTCAGCAGCTGCATCCTGGCTTTTTCCAGCTCATCGATGATCCTGTCGATCTGGACGCTGAGCTTGTCATACTGCATCACGAACTTCTGCGCCTTTGCCTTCACATTGCCAAACAGCTTGGTAAACAGCCCTTCATTTTCACCCAGGCTGTCCACGTCAAGCTCCTTCACTTTTACCATCAGGTCGGTAAGTACTTCACCCACATGACCGCTGTCCTTGCTGCGAATCTGGGAAAGAACGGTGTCGGAAAAGCCGGAAATGCTGCTCTGGGCCTGAATACCATATTGGAGAATGGCCTGAGTATCATTGATATCGATCATTTCCTTCACTTCGGAAACCTTTTGCTGTTCCTCGTGGGTTAATGCCTCCCATATTTTCATTTCATCCAGCTGTTGTGCCTGCTTCTGTGTCAGTGTGTTGGTTGTAACAACTTCCATCTCTATACCCTCCCCGTTATTTTATCTGTTTCGCACCCGGGAATTCCCGGAAAGAACCACATTCTGTTCATAAACCTCAGTTGATCCGATGGTTCCCATTAAATTCCTTCCTGCTTAATGGTATTTTGCAATACTTTTACTTCGGCGTCAAGATCAAGAACATCATTTTCGGTAAGCTTTTTCAACTGCTTCCGAAAGGTATCCTTGATCATATCCAGCGTCTGTTCGACGTTTTTCAAAGTTTTTCTGGCCTCTTCGGAAAGATATGGAGCCCCGCCCAGCTGAAAATACTTCGTAACAATCCGTTCGGTTGTATCCAGGTAATACAGGATAAACCGACGGGCTTCCTTGATATCCTTCGGATCCTTCACGAAATCGTCGAAGATATCCGTCGCGGTGGTGCAGATCTCCAATATATTCACGCGGACATCATGCTTCATGATTTTAAGCCCGATATCCTCGATACGCTTGATCTGATCCCGTCCGTCGTTAATGATCCTTCTGAACTCACCTCGGGTCATTCCTTCGAAAACAAATTCTTCGTCATCGGGCCGGGGGATGGGCTTTTTAGTCTGCTTCGGAGCAGGCCTGGGCATGGGTTGCTTCACTTTCTGTTTATCCTTTTTGGCAGAGGAAAACATCAGCATCCCGCCGATAAAGGATATAAGCCCGGCGGCCGCCGCAACATACAGGGAGCTTTGAAAGCCCTGCAGGAACATCGCAAAAAATGTAAAGGCAATGATCAGGGATAACACAATACTTAAGGTTCTCATTTTCATCTCCAGCATAAAATTCGTTCTACAATCATTATAGCTTTTTATACCACGCAATGCACTATCTTAAATTATATTTCTTCTCAGGTAAAATTAAAAAATGATGAAAAACGGATTAGAACGCAAACGGGGCAACAGGTCAGAGGATGGTAAAAAACGCTGGGACCTGGGGCCGAAGCTTGAAGTAACATTGTGTCCGGTGTCCGCTTTTCAAACGAACTCATCATCTTCCATAATATCAATGCAAGCAGTTGCCTGCAAATCTATAAAGAATCCGCGAGCTTTATCATTAATACGGAATCTTTTCATGGAAGTATGCTTTCTATTGCGGGTTTTTTTCATGGAAGGCCGTTCGGAAAAGCGTATTTATTCAAAAAGCACCGGGTTTCAAGGCTGGAAACCTTCATGGCGTCGTTTTTGATTCATCTGAGGTTTTAGCAGCGAAGCAATCTATAAAAGAGTGGGATCTCTTTATCGAAGTGATCCCGGGCAAGCCTCAACTGAAGCTTTGAAGAAGGTACGCACCGGCAAGGCCGGTTACCGGAGATATGTCTCCAAAGTCAACGGCGATGACGGATTTTTGCGGAAATTCCAGCCCGACGGGGAAACAGAAATCATCAATATAAACCTGCTGCCAGATACTATCGAGGGTTTGGAACCGAAGCCGCGGGAGCGTCCGTTGCAGCACTTCACGGTATTGTTCGATCCTTTTCTGCTTCAGTCGGGATGAATCAATGTCCACATGGCTGCGCAAAAACACTGGAATGGTTGGGTTCTTAAAAGAACGCAGGTAATCAAGACGCATGGTTTCAAGGATTCCGTCCGAAAGAGACGGCATATTCTCCTGTATAAATTCCAGCAGGATTCTGTAGAGTTCCATCGCTTTTACCGGTTTGTCCAGATACCTCGTGCTGCGCATGAACGATGCCAAAGCTTCATAAAAAGCAAAGAAATCCATCTGTCCCGGTTGTTTTTCAAGTACCTTTAAAGTGGCGGCAAAACGGCCGGAATTATAAAACAACTCCACACAGGCTTCCACATCCTTTAACCCGATCAGGTCCAGTGCAGTCATAGCATTACTGGAAATCACCTCGTACGGCGGATACGAGCGATATCGGTAACCCCAAAGCTGCGCCTGCTGTCTTAAGGCGGAGCCGCGCAAAAGCTTTAAAAAACCCAGCTGGCAGTGATGTGCATGAAGCGCCATGACCAGGTTAAAGGATTCTTTGAACTTTGAATAGCTTTCATACGGTAATCCTGCAATTAAATCTACGTGAACGTGTATATTTCCAAAAGCGATGATTTTTCGGAGTGATTCAAAAGCTTTCTCAATCTTCCAGGGGCGCTCTACGGCATCAAGGGTTTCGGGATGTATCGACTGAATGCCCGCTTCAAGCTGGATTAAGCCTGCAGGTATTTTTTCAAGACAGCTCAGCAGGTTCTTGGTCATCAGGCCGGGATCAATCTCAAAATGAAAAACAATACCCAAATGCGCAAACCGCAGCAGATAATTCCAGGTTTCAAGAGCGTGCTGTTCGTTGGCATTAAATGTTCTGTCCACGAACTTGATGATGTGGGTTCCGCTGCCGGCCAATACACCCAGCGCTGTAAACACCCGCTCCATTGGAAAATACCTAACGCCCCGTGTAATGGAGGAAATGCAATACCCGCACCGGAATGGGCAGCCTCTGGACGCTTCGATGTAAGCGATTCTGTTTTCCAGTGACAGGCTGGGAGAGTATGGAGAAGGCAACACTTCAAGCCTATCCACTGTTGAAAAGCGATTGAGCCATTCTGATTCGGCATTGCTGATAAGACCTTCGGAATTCAGCCTCCTCAGTAAAAAGGGAAGCTTTTCCTCACCTTCCCCCGCTATCAGGTAATCGGTACAGCCCTTCAGCAGGCCTCCCTGATCAAAGCTCACCTCAGGGCCTCCTGCGATAAGAATGACATCGGGATTGGCTTTTTTCAGATCGTTGCACAATTTGGCAACAAGCTCTATGTTCCAGATATAACATGAAAACGCAACGATGTCCGGTGCTCCACGGACGATGGAGGAGAAAATATGCATCGGGGCTTCGTTGATGGTAAACTCCAGTATGCTTACCTCTCCACAGCATTCATCGCAGGCTGCTTTCAGATATCGGACAGCCAGATTCGAATGAATATACTGTGAATTGATCGCAACAAGAAGCGTTTTCATGTGTTTGCCCTTTCAGAATAAGTGTACATAAGATGACCTCTGCGTGTTAAATTGCGACGGTAATTTTTCATCATGTACCTTTCAGTCCGGTTATTTGTTACCGGTGGTAAGAAAACGCAGTGGCTTGACCAGGCTGGTTAATGACACAAACCCGGTACATCCGATCAGGATCACCAAAGTTTTCAGGCAGGTGGATGAGAACCCGGTGGGCACCATTCCCCAGTGAGACAGCATTGCATTTAAGATATTGTGCATCAGATAAATTCCAAAGGTTAACGGTGCGAAGAATTTCAGAACCTTCGGGCTGCGGGTCAGGTTCTGCCTGGCCAGAAGAAACAGGCATGCCGCCAGTACCAGCTCAAAACCGCCTGCCTGGTTCTGGAACCTCGCAATATACTCACCCGAAGAGGTGGTAAGGTACCAGGTTCCTGCGGTGATGATCGCCCAGTCTGCAAGTGCCACCAGAATCAGCCACAGGTTGGATATTTTCCGTTCCATCGTACCCAGCAGCCACCCCATCAGGAAAGCACAAATATGCCCTGAGAACAGTCGCAGCTCTTCGAGTGGTTTTACCGATGCGTAGACAGCGAATTTTTCGGGCAGCCCCAGCGAAAACATGCTCTGGAGGATGATCAGCCCCAGTAAAACTGCCAGCCATTTTCTTCCGGCAGCCGGAAGATTGTTAAAGCATCTGTATAAGAAAGGTGAAATAAGATACAGTGCAATCAACGTATACATGAACCAAAAGTGAATGGCCACCGGTCCCCGAATCATGGAAATCAGCTTGTTTCCCAGCCACAGAAGACTTTGCCCATCCCGCAAGGCTTCCCAAACGCAGGCAACTACCGACCAAAAAACCAGGGGAACGATAAGCCTGGGCAGGCGGGTTTTCAAAGAAGAAACATCCGCGGTTTTCGCACTGGTCATCAGAAGATAACCCGACATCATGAAAAACAGGGGTACGGCAGTAAAAGCCAGGCTGACAAAAGGATTCAGAAGCATCCAGCCAAGACCGCCGGGATTTCGCAGCGGGCCTGATGCCGTATGCATGAATATGACGGCGCTCATCGCGAAAAAACGCAGCCAGTCAAAAGCATCTATATGTTTATCCATAAAAGGACTCCTCTCAGTTTTAACTCAATGATAACATATTTTTTTGAATATGTGTCACTTCTCGCTTACGCCTGGGCGGGAAGCTTTCCTTTCAGCTGGTAAACAAAGGCCAGAATTTCCGCGACGGTCTGATACAGCTCCGGCGGTACCTGCTTGCCAATCTCCACGGCTTTATACAGTGCCTGGGCCAGCGGTTTATTCTCCACGGTTTCCACTCCGTTGGCTTTAGCGACATCCTTAATACGCTGCGCCAGATAATCCTGTCCTTTAGCGACCACGATGGGCGCAGGGGCTTTTTGGGGATCATAACGGATTGCGATGGCAAAGTGTGTAGGGTTCGTGATGACCACATCGGCCTTGGGAACTTCACTGAGCATCCGGCGCATGGACATCTCCCGCTGCTTCTGCTTTATTTTCTGCTTGATTTCGGGGTTTCCTTCCATTTCCTTATATTCTTCTTTCACTTCCTGCTTGGTCATTTTCAGGTCCTTCTCGAATTGCCACCATTGATAGCCATAATCCAGTACGCCGATGATCACCATAATCACGCAGATTTTTACTGCAATATCGATGGCGGTTGAAATGATGTAACCTGCGCTCGCAATCAAATCCAGATCCATCAGCTTGACGATGTTGTTTTCTTCAGCCCTCAGGCTTTGCCATGCGACAATCCCCACCACGGCGATTTTTGTGAGGGATTTGACCAGTTCCACAAGCCCCCTTACCGAAAAGATTCTTTTGATACCCTTGATGGGGCTGAGGTTGCTGAACTTGGGCTTCAGTGTTTCCATTG
The DNA here is from genome assembly GCA_023426765.1 of Bacillota bacterium. GTDB lineage: Bacteria > Bacillota > Clostridia > DSM-8532 > DSM-8532 > JAAYJG01. Next base: position 2,070 of record JAEZBW010000112.1, on the reverse strand, counting down.
TAAACAAGGAACCCACCTGTGCATAATTTGCCACTACGCCAACCACCAGTGCGATGCCGAAAACCGGGCCCACAATCTTCAACAGCTGTACCATTGCTGTTCCCAGAAGCCTGATAACCTCGGTGACCGACCAGGAATCGAAGGAGATGGCCAGATCGTTGACGCACAGCAGAAAGAAAGCTGTAATTTCCCTGTACATATAGTTTCCCAGCAGCTTTATGGAAAGAAATATGATCAGCAGCACCAAAGCAGAAGATATTTCCCTGCTGTGCAGTACCTGACCTTTTTTACGGGCATCCTGCTTCCGTTTTGGCGTCGCCTTTTCAGTTTTCTCCCCTTCGCCCGCAAAAAACTGCAGGTTAACGGTAATCGGAGCATTACTGACCTTGCCAAAACTAAGGAAGAGCTTTCTGTGAACAGCGGTGATTCTTTTCCGGACAAACGCCGTTATGGCCGTAAAGCCATGCATGTCACACTCCTCCTCCCAGAATTTCCATAAAGCGCGTCATCTCATTTTGCATGCCGCCCATCAGAACATGAACAACACTTCTGAAGGCCGTCAGCGTAAAGAGGATGACCAGAAGGCCGAGAAGGATTTTCAGCGGCATTCCAATGACAAAAACATTCACCTGGGGAACCGCCTTGGCAATGACCCCCAGTGAAACATCCGCAACAAAAATAGCCGCCGTCACCGGCGCTGCAATTTTAAAACCGATGACAAATACCGAAGTGAAAAGCCGGATGAAAAAGTCCATCAGACTGCTGTCAATCACCAGGGAACTGTTTATCGGCAGGATGGCAAAGCTGTCGGTCAGGGTATATATCAGCAGATGGTGCCCGTCAATGGCCAAAAACATCAGCATTGTCAGGATGAAGTAAAAATTGGCGGTTACCGGGATCTGGATATTGCTCATGGGATCGAAAACGCTGACCATGCCAAAGCCGATATGCATGTCAATCATTTGTCCCGCCAGGTAAAGGGCCGTAATGATCAGATAAGATATATACCCCAGCACCAGACCCACCAGAAACTCCTTGGCGATTAAAAAAATAAAGGCAACCATACTGTTGTATGCAGCCAATTCGGGTGCTGGAATCGTATAGGATATCAGAATGGCGGTAAGAAACGAAAAACCCACTTTAAAATAAACCGGTATGTTCTGCCGCCCAAAAATGGGAGAGACGACGAACAGCCCGGTCATCCGCACAAATATCAATAAAAAAACATCCCACAAATCAAGCAGGAAATCCAGTGGTATGGTCATGGCACTCTCCCGGGTTTCAGGTTATTGCGTCAACGGGGACGGATCTGGTGCGATGGAGGATGAGTCTCCATTGACTTAATAAATAAACTGAAGGATATTTTCGTATATCCTGAGCGTAAATTCCTTCAGGGTAGTCATCATCCAGGCCCCAAAAAGAAAAAGCGCCAGGAAAACCGCAATGATTTTAGGTACAAACGAAAGGGTTTGTTCCTGAATCTGAGTTGTCGCCTGGAAGATACTGATCGCCAGACCTACAATCAGCGCCACACCCAAAAGCGGTGCGGACAGCTTGATGATCGTCATCACTGCATCCTGTGCAGTATCAAGGATTTGTTGCTCCATTCCGAACCTCTTTCTATTTTGACACCCTGTTCTCTCACCTGTTCACTGGCTTGTCCCGCTACCCAAAAGACCGGATAAGCATGCCTGCCGTCAAGTTCCAACCGTCCACCAGCAGGAACAGCAATATTTTAAAGGGCATCGATATCATGACCGGCGGCAGCATCATCATTCCCATGGACATCAGCGTGCTGGCCACCACCATATCGATCACCAGGAAGGGGATATACAGCATAAATCCTATTTTAAAGGCCACCGTCAGTTCACTGATGATAAAGGCGGGAATCACAACCGTCATGGGCAGATCGTTGATGTCCTCCGGTGCGTCCACTCCCGCAATATTTGCGAACAAAGCCAAATCCTTTTCCCGGGTTTTGGCCTTGTTCAGCATAAACTCCCGCATGACATCGGATGCATTGTCAATGGCCTGTTCCATCGTGATTTCGTTTTCAGAAAAGGGCTTCAG
>JAEZBW010000110.1 GCA_023426765.1 Bacillota bacterium | reverse complement strand
GTCCAGCCGTTCCAAACGCTCCCGCTCGATGGCCTCGATCTGCTCCCGGATCAAGCTCAGGCGGGTCATGTCGCGGCGCAGTTCAGCCAAGGCGTTGGGCGGGATCGCTTGCCCTTCGGGGGTCTCGACCGTCTCCAGCCGTTCCGGCGCCTTCTTGAGCGTCGGGTTGAAGCCGCGAACGCCCAGGCGGACTAGGGTTGCCTTCATGCGGTTGACGATCCGCGTGCGCTCCCCGACCAGGGCCTCGCGCTCCCGGCTGGGCCGTTTGCCGTCCTCCTGCTCCAGGGTAGGAATGGCGGCCATCTTGCAGTGGTCGCGCTCGCCGCGCAGCCAGCCCAAGAAGGCGCGCTTGAGCAGCTCGGTGTCGAGGCGGTCGGTCTTGGCGCGGCGGTGCTCGCGCGAGACGGCGACGCTGGCGGGATGGATGACATGGGCCTCGAGCCCGCGGGCGCACAGCCACCGGGCGAGCCAGAAGCCGTCGCGGCCGGCCTCGAAGGCGACGGCGACCCGCGAGACGGCGCGCCCCGCCTGCGCCGCCTCGTCGCGCCAGCGGTGCAGGAGCCTGAGCAGCGCCTCGGGGGCCGGATCGAGTTTCTCCAGCGGGTGCCGGTCCACGCCCGGGACGATGCCGGCGACCAGCCAGGTCGACAGGCTCATCTCGATGACCGCGACGAGGGTGGCGTCCTGCTCGAAAGCAACGAGCGACGTGCTCAGATCGTCAGGCTTGTGCATCGGGCTCTCCATCTCTCCGGGGATGTCGAGCGTCGATGGTGCCGTCTTCGCGCCGCCAACCCCATAGCATCTCACGGGGCTGGCTGAGCCTTTGCCGTCGCCGAGGCACGTCGCGCATTGGGGGTGGCTGTTGATCCGGTGTTGCGTCGCGAAGCCAGACATGAGTCAAAGGCGGGATGACGGGTCCACCGCGCTATCGCCTCAGTGACGCCGAGAAGGACGCCCTGCTGATCGAGCAGGCGGCGCTGATCGAGCGCATGGCGGCGCGGATCACCGAACTGGAAGCCTTGGTCGGCAAGCCGAAGAAGACCTCGGCGAACTCGCACATTCCGCCCTCGCAGGATGGCCCCGGAGGCAAGGCCGGCAAAGCGAAGCGGCACCGCAAAGTGCGGCCATCGCGCCCTGGCGTTGCGCGGCCGCTGGCGGCCGATCCCGATCGCGCCGAGCGTTGCCTGACCGAGAACTGCCCGCATTGCCAAGCGGCATTGGCGCCGGCGGCACAGCGCTGTCGGCACCGTTACGATCACATCGATCTGCCGGAGGTCCGTCCGGTGGTGACGCGGGTCGAGCTGTTTGGCGGCCGCTGCAGACAGTGCGGGCGGCGCTACCGGGCCGAGCCGCCCGCCACCATGCCGCCGGGCACACCGTTTGGGCCCGGCATCCGCTCCCTGCTCGCTTACCTGCATCACAGCCATCATGTCGGCTTCGAGCGGCTGTCGCGCCTGCTGAAGGAGGTGTTCGGGCTGGCCATCTCCGAGGGCGCCATCGCCAACGCCTTCCGCCGCATGGGGGCGGCGTTCGATACCGCTTGCGCGGCGATCAAGACCAAGCTCCTGACCGCTCCTGTCATCGCCTCGGACGAAACCACGACCCGGGTTGACGGCGTGACCCACTGGCAGTGGGTGTTCCAGTCCGAGGAGGCCGTTCTGCACACCATCACCCCCAGCCGGGGACGGGCGGTGGCCGCCGACATCCTGGGGGATCATCGACCCGAGGTGTGGGTCTCCGACCGCTACGCCGGCCAGCAGGAGCTGGGGCAAGTTCATCAGGTCTGTCTGGCCCATGTCTTACGCGACGTTCAGTACGCCATCGACTGCGGCGACAGCGTGGTGGCGCCGAAACTCCGTGATCATCTGCGCTGGGCTATCCGTGTCGGCAAGCGACGCCCCACCTTGAAGGACAGCACGCTCGCCGCCTACGCCGCCAAAGCCGAGCGCCGCCTGGATGCCCTGCTCGGTGTCCCCGCTGCCCATCCCGCTGGCCGCGAGTTGCAGCGCCAGATCAAGGCTTGGCGCGGCAAGTTCTTCGTCTTCCTCAGCGACCGCCGCGTGCCGCCGACCAACAACGTCAGTGAGCAGGAAATCCGCCCCTCCGTGATCTTCCGCAAGGTGACCAACGGCTTCCGATCCGACTGGGGGCCGGGCATCCACGCCGGCTACCGCTCTGTCACGGGAACCGCACGCCGGCAGGGCCAGTCCACCTGGGCCGCAATCCAGTCCCTCGTCGGTGGAAACTTCGCCGTCGCCTGACTGCTCATCAGCTGCCAGATGGGTGAGCAAACACCCCACTTGGTCTACCTAATCGGTCGTCAACTATTGAAAATCTATGCGTGACTGGACAAAATTGAGCCTGTGGGGTAGTAATGGAAGGACTCTCCCGCACCTGTAGGTTATCAATATGTCCTTCCCATCCAATAGCAAATTAATATCGCTAGCGCGTGATCATCATCGTAATGGGCGCGCAATAAAAGCGCGAATTCTGCTGCGCAGCGTTCAATCATCTGCTGATTTGTCTGCCGATGATTTTGCCTCATCAATAGATTGCATGCTTGATATGGGGCTGGTGGTGCAGGCGATTGATCTGCTTGCACAGAAGAAGATGCGCCGTGAGCATGATGCTGTGATTGATG
>JAEZBW010000033.1 GCA_023426765.1 Bacillota bacterium | reverse complement strand
GCTATCGCCCGTCCATTGTGCCCATGCCGGGCAGGATGTTGACGTCCATTATCGCTGGCATCCGCTTTATGGTCGTCGCGTCCGGGTGATGTGGAGCGAGTCGCGCGCCATCGGCCATCTCGTTTTCGTCGAGGCAGCACCCGGCATCATCACGGTCTTGCCGGAATGGATGCTGGACCCTGTCATCAGCGCCGGCATGGTACTCGGTACGCCGCGGGTCGCGGTGGAAGCGCTCATCAACCTTCAGCGTCAGCTGAGCGACGGCGGATTCAGGCGAAGCTCTCCAGGCGATGCGATCATCGTCTCGGAGGAGCGACATGAAGATGCCGTCAGCATCAACACGACGGGCCAGGACCCGGCGCCAGTTCAGCATGGCCTTCGACACCGCAAGGCTGCGGGCGATCAGCCCGGCAGACCGCACCGCGGCGGTGGTGCAACTCGCCCTTCTCCTGATGGAAGCCGCAGGTGCCGGAACCGAGGAGCCTGACGATGGCGAACCCTGATCTCCTGCCGCCGTCGGTGCTCAAGCGCAAGGCCGTGGTCTACGTCCGCCAGTCCACCCAGGCGCAGGTCCAGACCAACCTGGAGAGCAAGCGCCGGCAGTACGAACTCGTTGATGCGGCCAAGCGCCGTGGGTTCCGCCGGGTCGAGGTGATCGACGACGATCTGGGACGCTCGGCCAGCGGCACCACGGCGCGGCCCGGGTTCGAGCGGCTGGTGGCGTCGCTCTGTGCCGGCGAAATCGGTGCCGTGCTGTGCCTCGACGCCTCCCGGCTCGCCCGCAACGGCCGGGACTGGCACCATCTGCTCGAACTCTGCGGGCTGGTCGACGCCAGGGTGATCGACCTCGATGGCGTCTACGATCCGGGACGGCCGAACGATCGGCTGCTGCTGGGCATGAAGGGCAGCATGAGCGAGTTCGAGCTGGGAGTGCTGCGGACCCGGATGCTTGATGCCGCCCGCAGCAAGGCACGGCGGGGCGAACTGCGCATCAGCGTGCCGATCGGCTACGTCTGGCACCGGGAGATCGGTCTGGGCTTCGATCCCGATCTGCGGGTCCAGGAGGCGATCCGCCTCGTCTTCGCCCGCTTCCGGGAGTTGGGCAGCGCGCGCCAGGTTCTGCTGTCGCTGGCGGCGGAGGGGGTCTGCTTCCCGCGGCCGTCCGACGGCAAGAGGCTGGTCAGCTTCGACTGGACGCCGGTCCGCTATCGCAACGTCATCAGCGTGCTCAAGAACCCCTTCTACGCCGGCGCCTACGTTTACGGAAAGAGCCAGCACCGTACCGAAATCGTCGAAGGGCGGGCGCGGAAGAGCTATGGCCACGGCAAGCCGCTTGAAGAGTGGGAGGTTCTGCTGAAGGATCACCACGAGCCCTACGTGGACTGGGAGGAATTCGAACGCAACCAGACCCTGCTCGCCGCCAACGCCTACGGCCGGGCCGGCGGCGCGAAATCGGGGCGTGGGGGCCGCGCCCTGCTGATTGGGGTCCTGAGCTGTGCCCGGTGCGGACGGCGACTGACTGTGTCTTATCGCGGCCGTCAGCCCAGCCAGGCGATATACCGTTGCGAACGTCCTCACCAGATGTTGGGACTGCCACGATGCCTCGGGTTCGGGAGTTCCCGGGTGGACGAGGTGGTCGCCGGGGAACTTCTCCGAGCCGTCGAGCCGATGGCGATCGAGGCAGCGCTGGAAGCCGAACGGAGGCATATGGAACACCAAGCCGAGCGACGGCGGATGGCGGAGTTGGACCTACAGAAGGCGCGCTACGAGGCGTCACTGGCGGAACGGCGCTACGCCGCCTGCGATCCCGACAACCGGCTGATTGCCGCGCAGCTGGAAAAGAACTGGGAAGCGGCGCTTCGGCGTGTCGAGTCCTGCGAGGCGCGGGTTGCGTCCGTGTCGGCTCCCGTTCCGGTGGCCGACGTTCCGGATTTCGCCGGACTGGCGGACGATCTGCAGGCCGCCTGGAACGCGCCGGCGGTGACCACGAGGGCGCGCCAACGGCTGCTCCGAGCCCTCATCGTCAACATCATCGCCGACGCCGACGAGGCGGCGCGCGAAGTCATCCTCACCATCCACTGGCAGGGCGGCCAGCACTCGCAGCTGCGTCTCACCAAACCGAAATCCGGCGAGCACGGCTGCCGGACGCCGGAGGAGGCGATGGCGGTGATCCGCAGCATGGCGACGCGCTGGTCGGATGCGGACATCGCCGCGCAGCTGAACCGGATGGGCATGCGCACCGGGCAGGGAAAATCCTGGACCACACACCGTGTCGGCTCGCTGCGCCGGGTCCGTGGCATTCATGCCTACCGGTCGGCGGAGAAGGATGGCGAATGGTTGACCCAGTATGAGGCTGCGGCGGCGCTCGGCATTTCGCGCCACCGCCTTGTCCGGCTCATCAATGCCGGCCTGATCGTCGCCGAGCAGGTCGTGCCCGGCGCTCCCTACCAGATCCGGGCTTCGGACCTTCAGAATCAGCGTGTCCTTGCCGCGGTTGGACGCAAAGGCGAGCCGTGTCGCCTCGGTTCCAAGGATCAACTTTCAATGTTTCCAGACACTTGAAGAAGAGGGGTATAATGAACGCACCATCGCTCTGGGCCGGAAAGCCTGGTTGTTCTGCGGCTCCGATCGCGGCGGCCAGCGGGCGGCCATCATGTACAGCCTGATCGTCACCGCCTTATGCCGAACGCCAAACTATGCCGAGCGGTGACGCCC
>JAEZBW010000032.1 GCA_023426765.1 Bacillota bacterium | reverse complement strand
GCACCGGTTCTGGCTGATGTTCTCCACGCCCGTGTCCAGGTCCTTGGTGATCCACAGTCCGGCCGAAAAATACGGGGCCGTGTCCCAGCCCGGAGTGTTGTTGGGCACGGGCAGGGCGGCCAGTCCCTTGCCCTCGCCGCCCTTGAGAGCGTCGCCGGTGATGACGACTTCATGGACCGGCGCTTCCTCGGAGGGAATCTCCACGGCCGGCACCGGTTTTTCAAAGGCCTGGACCCACTTGGCGAAGATTTTTTGGGACAGGGCGGTGAGGTCGTCGCCGGGATCGTCGATGCCAAGCGAGGCCGCGTAGATGGCCGGGGAGCCGGCCGTGCCGCCCACCATCACGTCGCAGTCGCCCTTATAGGAATGCCCCTTGCTGTCGGTGACGTTGGTAAAAAGGAAGGCGCGTTTGGGATTGTTGGCGACGACAGTGCCCACGTCGCCGACATAGCCCCAGCGCACGAAGGGATGGAGGTGGCGGTCCTTGTTGATGGGATCGTTTATGGTCCACAGCAGTCCGGCCTTGTCGAGCTTTTCGAGATGGGCGTTTAAGTCGTCGTACTGGCGCGGAAAACCCTTCTGCATACAGCGCTCCGTGGTCGCCCCGGCGAGCCGGCCGGGGGTTGGAATTGCTCGCACTAACTGGTTGGTTAAAATGTCAACCGGACGCCGCCCGTAGTGGGAAGCGTCCGGGGATGGGCTATTTCTCAGTGAAAACGATGCCCCGGGCTTGGTCCTGGGGTTCGGCTGTCGCGCTGCGGTTGGCGGCCGAGCGGCGGCCGTTGGCCAGCCAATCGCCGTCGGTGGCGCGCTTGGCGCAGGCGTCCCATTCGGCGCTCCAGTCGCCCAGGCTGTAGCCGCTCCAGGGGGATTCCGGCGTGATTTCCGGCAGCTTCAGCTCCTCCCAAATGGTCCTGGCCCGTTCCATGAATTCGGCCTTGGGCAGGGCCACCGGCGGGAACACGCCCTTGGCCGTGGCGTCGATGAGCATGGTGGAATCGACCTGATGGCCGGGCAGCTCCGGGCCGTGGCCCTTGCCGCGATGGGGGATGATGAGGACGTCGGCCACGGGATTGGAGCGATAAGCCATGGCCCACAGCACCTGATCGGTGTTTCGCGGGTCAATGTCCTCGTCGATGGCCACGCAGAACTTGCCGATGGCCGGAGTGAAGGCGGCCGCGCCGTTAAGCGCCCGCCAGACCTCGGTGTTGGGCGTGTCCTTGGCGATGGTGATGAAAAGGAACCGTCGCAGGTTGGTCAGCGGCTCGTGCATGGTCACCCGGGTGACGCCTTTGATGTTGAGCGTATCACGCAGGTGGTTGAGGTAGAGCGGCTCGTAGGCGACCTTTTTGATGACGCTTGATTCGCAGGGCGTCACCTGGGAGATGATGGAGGCGACGGTGTAGGTCTTGCGACGGGTGATGGCCGTGACGGTCATGGAGAAGTTGTATTCCTCCAAGGCCATGTAGCCGTGGGATTCGCCAAAGGGGCCTTCGGGCTCCAGGGCGTCGGTGTCGATGAAGCCTTCGATGATGACCTGGGCCTTGGCCGGAACGAGGAGATCGACGGTCTTGCAGCGCACCACATCAATGGGGCAGCCGGCCAGTCCCCCGGCCACGGTCAGTTCGTCGCAGTCCAGCGGCAGTTTCTGCGGCCCGGTGTAGGTGACCACCGGGGGCGCGCCGATGACCACGGCCACGGGCATCTTTTCGCCCTTGGCCTTGTACTTGCGCCAATGCACGCCGCCGCCGGCCAGGGTCGAGCGCTCCATCATGACGACGAGCCGGTTGGAAGCCTTGAGGTTGCCCCGGTACAGGCCCAGGTTCTGGATGCCCGACTGCGGGTCGCGGGTGGCCCACAGGGCGGCGGTCAGGTAGGGGGCGGTGTCGTAGCCCGGGGTGGAGATGGGGATGGGCAGGGCGTCCAGGCCCTTGCCTTCGCCCAGGAGATCGTCGCCGGTGATGACCACTTCCTGGCAGGGGGCATCGACGACTTCCTGGGGCGCGATGGGGTGGGCCATGGCGTCCAGCCAGGCTTGGCCGATGTCCTCGACCTTGCGGCCAAGACCCAAGGCATAGACCTCGGGCGTGGCGGCGAAAACGCCGATGGTGACCCGGGCGTCGGGATAGCGGCGGCCCTTGGCGTCGGTGGGGTTGGTGAACAGGAAGGCCTTGCGCCGGCTTTCGGGGATGCCGCCCCGGTACTGCCAGCGCACGAGCGGGTGCATTTCCCGGTCCTTGTCGATGAGGCGGTCGATGGTGTGGAGCAGGCCGGCGGCAGCCAGTTTGTCGAGTTGGGCGTCGAGATCGTCATAACCGGCGGGTTGTTGCGTCATGGACGGCACTCCAAAAGCTTGCGGCACGGGCCGGGTTGTTTCGCCATAAGACAGGCGCTTGAATATGGAATGATATTAACACTAACTGGTTGGTTAGCGTCAAGAGCAGAGATGGTGACGATGAGAATGGCATAAAGCGAAAAAGCGGTGCCCTGGGCCGATGTCGCGCCTCGACGGTAGATATGGCCTTGTCGACATTTTGTCGATTTGGCTATATGTTGTGCCCCTCGGTCTGGTGGGAAAAGGAGCGCTGCGGCGTTTCGGACGGGCACTTG
>JAEZBW010000745.1 GCA_023426765.1 Bacillota bacterium | reverse complement strand
GGATGATGGTGCCCAGATGATTTTTATTTGAAACGATGGGTGTGATCTCTATGGAAAAATGTCTGTCAAAATTATCCTGTTTGATATGTTTTTCCAATACGACAGGAGTTGTAGATGTTTTCGCCATATCGATAAGGTTAATAATGTTATTGTCTCCTTCCATCAAATTGGTGTTCATAAATACTTGTTGGATGTGCATATTTCTATTGATTGAAACTAGATTACTAAACATTGCACCCATGGTTTTATTATAATCAATAATATAGTTATCTTCACTCACCACAATAAAACAATCAGATATCTTATCAATTATGGTTCTTAATGCTATCGGTGATATTTTTAAAAAACTATATCTAAAAATTGCAATAGTAAATAAGAGTATAGCAAATGAAAATGTTATAGTAGTTGAATATATAGGAAGAAGTATAACTTTTAATGTTAATAATACATTAACAGTAAGCGGCACAATAACACCAATAATAACCAGCCATGACTGCATGGAGAAAAAACCGGAGTTTTTTATTGATGAATAAATTAACAATACTAACCCTATCAAAATGTAAATGTACGAACCAATCGTATGAACAATAAAAAAAGGGCCATACTCTACCAAATTATTATATGAAGCAAAACTAACAAAATACATATGATGATATCGATTAGTTACTAACATTAAATAATCCAATACTGGGAATATAAGAAAATATGTTAACTTTTGAATATCTACCTTTGTTTTTGTATAAATAATACCAGTTGTCAAGATTAATGTTGGGATAAAAATTTGAAAAAAATTATAGTAATATATTAAATTATTCGAATAAGTAGTATTTATCATTTTTATGTAAAGTTCGATGATATGACCCAAAGTCCATAGACAAAGCAAGATTATTAAAACTAAAAAGCTATAATGCAGTTGCGTTTTATTCTTCATTCTATGGATAAAAAAGAACAACATAATAGATAAGAGAAATGATACATGTAATAGAACAAAAAGAAAATCAACCTTCATAATATCACCTATATTACTAAAATAGTTTAACTATAAAAACAAAACTATTAACCAAATAAATACAAGCTCTCAAAATATAAATAAACGTTTACTTATTGTTACAATTACTAAAACATTTATTAAACTGATGAATAATATGCTCTGGTATTAAATAATCATCAATTTTAAAAGAAGAACCTGAGTAGTTATTCTCTTTTAGTATATTGTAGTGCTTTATTATTTCACTCAATTCTATATTATTTCCAATAATAGGTTTTAGATTATTCTTTGCTATTAAAATACTCGAAAATATACATCCTGTAATATCATTTTTACTAAAAATTTGAGGATATGCACTATTAACATTACTAGTGGCTGTATTTGTTTTATACAGTTCTGATATGCTGACGTATCTTTTTATTTCTGTACTTGATCTCACAAATCCCCCTTCTGAAAACATTATGTCACCCTTTTTTATTACTCTTTCTATTGCTTTACTATAAGAGAAACATTTCGGTTCAGATACTCCAACCAGCATTGTTCCTGGTTTTAATAAGTTTACATTAATAATTTCAGGAATGTTAATATTGTATATTATTAAGGTTGCTTTATAAAATTCCATTGGCAACTGGCAACTAAAGTTATAATAATCAATTTCACCTTTAAATTTTCGTCCTACATTACAAATGAATTGCTTAATTCTATCTTTCCTTTTTTCAATATCAAAGAGACATATTTTTTTTATTTTAGGGTACAGTGATATTAATAATTCTGTAGTCGCATATCCAATAGATTCAGTTCCCAAAATCGCAATTTCTTCAAAATAAATATCTCTCTTGCATTCTTCCAGTAATTTATTGATTGACATGAGCATGGTTGCAGCAACTGTAGCATGTCCGGTGGTAACCTGTATATTTGAATAGTCATTGACAATAACATCATTACCATAGTTTGTTGCAGATGGTAGTACTCCTGTTAATGATACCACTTTCGCACCAAAATAGGCTGCTTGTTCAATTGCTAAGGTACAAAGTTTCAATAGGTTACTTTTTGGGTAGAACAACTCCGTCAAAGTCATGGGTAATAGAAATGTACCAATATTGCCGAAACCTGTTGTCATATATCCAAAAAGAACAGGCTTGTCTTCACTTAAACTGATATTTGAATTATATGGGATGTAGCATAAAGCTGCTGAATCAAGTTTTGACATACTACCAGATATAATTGAACACGTTATTTCATTTAGAACAACCTTGTTTTTGCTGTCCACCTTATTTGTTTTTGCTGGATTTTGCTTATTTAGTGTACACAGATGATTACATAATTTTCTAGTAGTTGGGTTTTTATATATAGTTTCAATATTTACCTCATAGCCATCTTTCCTTAAGACAGAAATTAGTTGTATCACTGTTAACGAATCTGCACCTATTTCGAAAAAATCGTCTTCTATACTTATACTATTAATACCTAACAGCCTACATATAACATCACTGATTTTTTGTTCCAATTCATTTTCTGGTAGAAAAAAATATTTTCTTAAGGGACCTCTTGTCGATTGAATATCGGGAAGTTTCCCCAGATCTCTTTTCCCATTTATATTAACAGGTATGGATTCTATCTGTAATAGATAATGAGGAACCATATATTTAGGTAGATGCTTAACTAAAAAATGTTTAACTTCATTTGGTTGTATAGAGATGCTACTTACATAGTATGCACATATGGTGTCTCTATGTAAATTATTTTTTCTTATATCTACTACAGCATCTTTTATATGTGGAAACCTACGTAACGTATTTTCAATCTCATTTAGTTCTATTCGATATCCCATAAACTTTACTTGCTTATCTTTCCTGCCAAGATACTCTATTTCTCCTTTTGGGTACCAACGTGCAAGATCACCGGTCTTGTACATCATTTCTTTATAATGGAATGGGCTTTCAAAAAACAGTTCATTAGTTAAATCCGAAGTATTTATATAACCCCTGGCCAGACACTCATTCGAAATATAAAGATCACCCTGTATACTTATTGGAACAGGATTTTTATATTGATCTAATATATAAATTTTTGTATTCAAAATAGGTTTGCCTATTGTAATATTATCAGTGTTGCTTATTTTTTTAAAGGTTGCGGCTATTGTGGATTCAGTTGGACCATAAGCATTTATAATGCATGCATTCGTATACTTTTTCACTTTCTTTACTAATATTTCATCTAACTTCTCACCGCCTAGAATGATATGCTTAAGGCTTGACAAACATCTACTATGTATAAGGTCATCTATTAATATCGTCATACGAGATGGCGTAAATAGTATCTCAGTAACCGAATAACCATCGATAAGTTGACATATATAGTTGGGGAGGTTTTGTTGTTCTTTATTAGCAAGTATAAGCTTAGCACCTTTGAGAATTGCCGGCATGAATTCCATAATAAACAGATCAAAGCAAATGGATGCTACCGATAAAACAACAGAAGATGTATCATAGGAAAATTCCTTGTCCATACTGCACACAAAATTATGAAGTGATTTATGCTCAATCATTACCCCTTTGGGGAATCCTGTAGTGCCTGATGTATATATTACGTATGCTAAATCGTTGGAAGTATTGATATATTCTAAATTCTTTTTACTCTCATTCTTATAAACAGTCTCATCAAATATATTATAATGATCTTTACAACCATGATCGAGAGAACTGCTTGATGTTATTAAAACTGATACTTTACTGTTCTCTATCATATACATGATTCTTTCTTTCGGATAGTCTGCTTCTAAAGTCATAAAAGCACCACCAGCTTTTAGAATCGCCATTATCCCAATAATCAATTCAAACGAACGTGGTACCATTATTCCAATGACGTCATCATTATGTACACCTTTTCTGCGCAAAACATGGGCAAGCTGATTTGCTCTTTCATTCAATTCCTGATATGTCATGGCTTTCTCTTCAAAAATTATCGCCACATTATCAGGAGACCTTTCAACCTGTTCCTCGAAAAGCTGGTGAATCAGCTTTTCTCTTGGATACTCCATATCTGTATTGTTAAACTCATATAGTACCTTCCGCTTTTCACTTTCAGGCAACATTTCTATTTTACAAATTGCTTTTTGGGGGTTGTCAAGAGCATGCCACAATAGACTTAAAAAATGTTGATGTAGGAAATCAATCTCTTTTATATAATACAAATCTTCATGAAAATCATAATCAATGATGATGTTGCCCTCGTCATCTCTATCGTTTATATGTATGGTCAGTGAATTAGGCTGATAACCGTTAAAATGCCAGCGGGTAATATAATCTACCTCATATGACTTGTCGAACTTGGTGTTTTGATAGGACAATACGATATCGTACAGGTTCTCCTTTATATCATACTTGTCACGAACAAACCTCAGTATTTGGTCATAAGGGAAACGCTGATGTCTGTATCCTGCAGAACAGACCTCAAAAATTCTATCACACAATGTTAAAAATGATTCTTCGGCATTTAGACCAATCCGCAGGGGAATTGTACTAATAAACATACCTGAGGTGTTTTTATCGGAATGATTTAGTCGGTTTAATATAGGCGTTCCCAATACAATGTCTTCCTTTGCGGTTACTCTGAAGATATACATGCATAGGGCAGACAAAAACAATGGGTAAGGTGTAATCTTGTATTCTTGGCAGTACTGTTTTAGTTTATTCGTAAACTTTGTGGGGACTACAAATGTTTTCCTTTTTGATTTTGCAGTGATCAGGTTGGTCTTTCTTGTTTTCAGAATCGTTGCCTCGGGAATCGCAGCAAATGTTTGCTCCCAAAAAAGCTTGTCCTTGTTATAACGATTTGAATTCTTGTAAGCGATGTCGTTTTCGATAAAGGAAAGATACGAAGGTTTTGGAAGATATGCAGATTCATCTGTAATTTTGTTTTTCAGCTTACAATAGTAGTCGACGATGAAGCTCCCGATCAGGCTCATGTTCCAGGCATCGGAAACAGAGTGATGGGTGATGATGTAAAACCCTCCGTCTGTTTCACTGATTTTCACCATCGTAAAGCTATATAGATCCTTGTCCATTAGCTCGAAGGGCTTAAGGGTCATCTCGCTGTTCCACTCATAAAAGGCATTTGCAGGATCGTTATACACTGTGAAATCTATATAAGGAATCTGTTTCTCGACATACTCAGAAACATACTGCTGCGGATTTCCATTTTCGTCAAGACAAAGCCGTAAACGTATACCGTCATTGTTTTTAATAAATAGCTGTATTGCTTTTTCGAGCAGATGAAAATCAACATTTGCCTGAATGCGTAAAGTGCCCGCCACATTGGAAATACTGGTACCCGGAAACATCTTTTCAGTGTACCAGATGGATAGTTGAGGTGAAGTTAATGGATAGAAAACCTTCTGTGACATTTTTTCCTCCAAAATACACACTTTTTCGTTTGTTTCTATATTATTCTATCATAAATTATGTATTACTTCATTTTATTAACATAATTCCTATTTTTATTATCCGGAATCATGTTAAATGATTCACAATGCTTTCTACTCTATGACAAGCGCTTTTACTAATTAAGGAAATATTTCCTCACTAAATATACTTCACAACAGTATTCATAGCATTCTTTTGGAATATCTCATCTACGGTTTTCTCATCCATGTATCTAAAAATTGATTGTCTGAAAACAACATAATCCGCCTGCCTTTTTGCTATTTTCACAACTACATTTTCTGATAACCTGTTATTAAAACAGGCAATTAGTGCTTTATGGTCTTCGTTTCTACCTGGAAGCACCCGATTAGGTACAGGCATGTCAAAAAGTGTTTGTTGTCTGTTCACCACGCATTCCGCCGCTCTTTCCTCCAAGCGTGGTACTGTCCTGAAAATACAGATGCCTTCAAGCTCTTCCTGAACATGATTGATCGTTAATGGCAATCCCAAATCCAATAACACGGCATAAAACAAATCCAAATCAGATCGTTGTTCACTGTTCATGTCACTTATCTGGTTGGCCTCTTCGGGTTCACTTTCGCAACCTTTTTCCAGCGCATGAATACTGTCCAGCCTGAAAACCCTGAAACCGGTATCGATTTTGCGTAAATCTGTCGTTACTTCCTTCCCTTTTTGTTCTTTTTTCAATGATTCGGCAATTCTTTCTCCGGCTCTTAATACTCTGTATTTCCCAAGTTCGGACAGATAATGGGGTCTGCCAAGGCTATCCAGAAAATCTATCGTTTTCTGAATAATCTTCTTGTTTTCACCTGCAGCCGTTTTTAATGCTTCATCAAGGTTTTCGTTCAACTGTACCATGATAAACCTTCTAGCCCCTGCATCCTGCGCGTTCAGTTCCATGATGGCATGAGCGGTAGTGGCAGAGCCTGAAAAGAAGTCCAGTACTATGTCGTCTCCTTGAACGCCGATCCATTTGGCCAGTTGATAAATCAGCCTTACTGGTTTTTTTCCGTTCTTGTACTCCACCTCTCCTTCCTTCGCCACATTCATCATATCTGAATAGAAGCCTTTCCAGAGGTTCCCACGGATCGTGACCCGTCCGTATTCGCTTC
>JAEZBW010000739.1 GCA_023426765.1 Bacillota bacterium | reverse complement strand
TGGCGTCATATCGGGCGCTGTTCAGTGAAAAAAGCACGATATTGTAAAACGGCGCGTTGATGTCGATGCCCATCGTTTTTGCTGTTTCGGAGATTTCCAAAACGCTCATGCCGCCCTCCACGATTTGCTCGAAAAACCTTCGGCGTGAAAATGTTTCATACTCCTGAACTTCCCGTTGGAATCTGGTCAGATAATCCTGCTGCTGCCTTTCGGCTTCCATTTTTTTCTGAAGCCCAATCAGAATTTCTACCATTTTTGCTTTTACAATAGGCTTCAGAAGGTATTGCTCCACCCCCAGGCGAATGGCTTGCTGTGCATAGGAGAAATCGTCATATCCGCTGATGATGATGATCTTCGTTCTTGGCAGCTCCTTACGAATTAATTCGATCAGCTGCAGTCCGTCAATGAATGGCATTCGGATATCGGTGATCAGAAGATCCGGCTGTATTTGGCGAATCAGAGGCAGGGCAAGCTCTCCGTCCGGAGCATCGCCGGCGTATTGAAAGCCATACTGCTCCCAAAGTATGTTTTTGCGTATTCCTTCGCGTACCACAATCTCATCTTCAACAAGAAAAACCTTAAACATTTTGTTTCCCCCAGATAGCTGAATTTGTGCCCAACTTCAATTCTCTTGCTAATTTTACCGCCTGCTCACGGTTTCTGGCTTCCAGCTTGCGGTAGATGCTGGAGCAATTTACTTTCACGGTATTCACCGATATATCCAGCGTATATGCAATTTCGGCGTTCGTAAGCTCGGAATCAAGAAGGTGCAGGATATCCTTCTCCCTCTTGGTCAAGGTAATATCTTTAACAGCAGCGCATGTTGCCGTTTTTGCTTTTTCGGTTCTGAAAACCTTAACGGAGATGCAGTAATCCCGGGTAAGCTTTAACAACCTGCGTACATACATCGGTGAAACCATGGAAGCATCCGGGGAATCATTGCTGATATGAAGCTTATCGGTGGAAATCAGGGTTTCGTCGGGTTTCTCGGAGGCACCCTTCGTATAGCTGCTTCTGACGAACCTTCCAAGCAGAGCTGCCATAGGAGCCCCCTCCTCGATAAAGATCCTCTCATATCCATTCATCTCACCCATTTGCAGCGCTTGCTTCAGGACATCCATCGCGATTTGCGTCTGTCCCTGCAGATAGTGCACGATTGCCAGTAAAATCCGGGTTTCCAGCGCATATAAAAAGTTGTTTTCCATTTCTGCAAAAAGCTTCAGTTTGTTTAGAACCAGCAGGCAGTTCCCATATTCCCTTCTTACCATAAATGCACGGGCAAGTGTGAAATATTCAAATATGTTGGATAAACCGGGATTATCATGGATATCCAGGCAGTTGCGGGCCATCCAGCTTTCCAGGGCTTCCTGATCGCCTGTTTCCATGCTCAGCCTGGCTTCAAAGGCCGACAGGACAGGAATCATATGCATGGCACCCATTCGTTTTAATTTTTCCCTGCCCTCCCGGACAACTGAAAAAGCACTTTTGATATCTCCTTTGCTCTTCAGTACCCTCGCATATGCAATCGTTAAAGGAACCATACCGCCAACTGCATTGCTCTTTTCAGCCTCGCTGCTTCCTTTCGCCAGCATCGCGGCTGCTTCCTCCAGCCTGTTCCTTTCGAGAAGGATTTCCCCCATCATGATAGGAATGTACCCATTCGGTGTCTTCAAAATAGTTCTGGTTTGTTCATATAGGGCTAAATATTTCTCTTCTACCTCCCTAAGGCGGCCTTTCAGCCCAAAAATCCCTCCTATCAGGCTGGCGCCGCCCATACTGAGATCCACACCATATGTAAGAAAAATGCTGCCCTGCCGCATGATTTCCTGAAACTTAAAGGCAAATTGCGTGGTATTGATCAAATCCTGGTTTTTCAGTTCAATAAAACCTCTGGCAGCCACAATTTCCACGTGCAGCTGTTTGATCCATTCTTCATCGACAATCGTTGACGATGGGCTGCATATACGCGCTTCAACTTTGGAGATCCAGGTTTTCGCCTCGTTTTCCCGATGGATGATGATCAAGGCCCAGGCATAGGTAAGACAAAGCATTTCCCTGCTTTCCACAAGCTTCTGAGGCAGCTTGGAAAACCAGCCAATCAGGATTTCTGCTACGCCTTTTTTCAGCATTTCTCTGCCCTTTTTTTCAATGATGTCCGCCGCCTTATCAAAAAAACGCCCCTGCAAATAATGTCCAATCGCTTCGGGTTCGTACCCTTCGCTTCCATACCAGTTTCCTGCATGCTCGTGCAGCTTTTCACTTTCAATTTCCCGGCTTTCTTCAAGCCTTTCCAGCAAAAACTCCGCAAACAGATGGTGATAACGGTACCAGCCCTTGCCGCGATCCAGCGTAAGGATAAAGGAGTTACTGGCAGCCAGCCTCTGCAGCATTTCCCTGCCGTCATTCCGGCCGGTCAGCGCGTTGCAGAGCGGTCCTGAAAGCTCCTTCAGAATAGAAGTTCTCAGCATGAAGTCCTTTTCTTCTTCGCCCCATTGCAGGATGACTTCATCGGACAGGTATGAAGCGATACGCTGCCGTTCGGGGCCGGAATTGCACAGCCATTCGGAGAGATTTCCCATATCCCTCGTAACCGAATCCAGCAGCAGGAAAAGACCTGCCGCCCACCCCTCGGTCAGTGATTCAAGCGTCGTCAACTCCCTCACTGATGCATGAATCCCCTTCGCCTTGCACAGACCGGCAATTTCTTCGGATGTAAACTGCAGATCGGACATTCTGATTTCCTTTATTTGGCCGCTGGTTTGAAGCCTTACGGAGTTAAAGGGGGGCTGTGTCCGGCTGATGAGCACCATATGAGCGTTATCGGGCAGATATTTTAACAGAAGCGCCATACTCTCATGAATGGATGCTTCTTCTATCAGGTGGTAATCATCCAAAATGAAAGCAAACTCATGTTGATATTGATAAATCTCATCGACTAAAGACGCAACGATTTTGGAATCCATCCTGTTATTTACGGTGCTTATATATTGGGAGAAGCGTTCTGTCAGGCCGGGGATCAATGCCTCCAGCGCTGCCGTAAAATAGGCCCAGAACCTTTTAAAGCTGTTGTCCAGGCTGTCTATTGAATACCATGCTATGGGTATCTGCAGCTGAGACGCCCATTTTGCGGCTGCGGTGGTCTTACCGTACCCTGCCGGGGCGGTTATCAGGGTTAGCCTGCCCCCAAGACCTTCGTTCAGTCCGCAGTCAATACGGGCGCGGGACGCCAGTTTTTGCCTGATAACAGGTATTTGCAGTTTGATTCGAAAAAGAGCGTCCAACCCTGCGTCACTCCTTTTTTACTGTTTATTGAGAGGATGAAGCAACATGTCTTTTTTATTCTACCAAAAAATTATGGAAAATGAAAATTCTTTTTCATCCCGTAAAAATCCAATCATGAGCTTTTTAAAATATTAGGTAAAACGAGGCAGGCTGCATATGCAAACCTGCCTCGTCTAAAGTAAGATAGGGGGGAGACGTTTTGTTAGCATCGGTCGCCATCCCTTCGCAGGAGATTGAACCGATTTCTGTTATTATTCCTCAATTAGCTCAAAGGTCGCACGGATCACTACATCCTTTGCCGGCATCGTAAAGCTGTTGCCTGCGATGGGGTATTCTTCGGAGCTGATTTCTGTCTGTACAACGTACCTCAGGGTACCCTCCTGTAACCGATAACCGTCGTTCGGTGTTACCGTCAGGTGTACAGTCCCGCCTTCAACCATTTCTGTTGCATTGGCTGTGATACTGCCCCCATACATATTCCCATCAATGATGATATTATATTTGGGCTCCGCTTCTTTGGATCGATTCACGGTGATGATATAGTTCTTCGTTGTTCCATCCTGTGCCGTCACGGCCACGGTTATTTCCTTCGAATCTTCCGCAAGGTCAAGATTTACAGTGAAATCGTCGCTGCCGTTCACCGTTACCGTTGCGTTTACGTCGTCAACTTCAGCAGTAATCTGAATGCTTTTGGTATCACTGTACACCTGTGTCACATAGCTTGTGTCATCTTCGTCAAAAGATGAATCCAAGCCCCAGCGCAGAACGCCCAGAGATTTCAGGTTTGCATTGCTGGAACCTGCACGGGTTATGGTCAGCGTATATGTTTTTCTGGTTCCGTTCTCTGCCGTCACGCTGATCCGGATTACGTTGCTGCCCACGTTCAGGCTTGACGTATACTCACCGCTGCCAATGATACCAACGTTGTTCCAGATCACTTCCATTGAAGCGCTGGAATCCTCCGTGGCTGTAGTTACGGTAATGCTGCCTGTGGCATTTGGCATATCCGCCGTATACTCCGTCACATCGGCGGAAAATGCCGGGGTCAGGCTGCCCGTGCTGAGCGTCAGACCGGCCAGGTTTGCGTTGGCGGAAGGAGCACGGGTTACGGTGATCTTATATACTTTCGAAGTGCCGTTTTGTGCTGTAACTGTTATGGTTATGATATTAGCGCCGACATTCAGCAGCACTCCTCCATTCACCAACGCCGATGCCGTGTTATCTGCAAGGGCGTATATCGGTGTTACGCTGGTCGTTTCGTTTGGCACATTTGCCGTATACTCCGTCGTATTAGCGGAAAATACTGGCGTCAGGCTGCCCGTACTGAGCGTCAGGCTGTTCAGATTTGCATTGCCGGATGGAGCACGGGTTACGGTGATTGTATACACTTTCGAAGAGCCGTTTTGTGCTGTTACTGTTACGGTTATGGTATTAGTACCTACATTAAGCGATGCCGCACCGCTGACTTCTACCGTTGCGTTGTTGTCGGCGACGGTATAATCCACCGTAACACTGCTTGTTCCGTTTGGCACATCCGCGGTATATTCGGTCACATCTGAAGAAAAACTCTCGTTCAAGCCACCGGGGTTGAGCGTCAGAGCGCTCAGGT
>JAEZBW010000718.1 GCA_023426765.1 Bacillota bacterium | reverse complement strand
ATGAACTCATTCAACGGTTGTAAATAAAAGGAGGTATTGCTGTATGAGACTGAAAAAGAGTTTATGCTTCGCTATTTCATTGGCCCTGCTGCTGGGAATGATGGCAGGCTGCGGAAAAAAGGAGAAGCAGAAAAATGGTGAAGAAAATACATCAGGCAATGTGACTGAAGTGGTACAGAAAGAGAATACACCGGCACAAATTACAGATACGCCGGATAAGAATGCGACTGCGCCATCAGTGAATGAAGCATCACCTGCCGCTATTCCACAGATAGCTGGCTATACCCTGCTGTGGAATGATGAATTTGATGGGGAAAGCCTGGATATGAACATCTGGAACTACGATCCCCGTGAACCCGGCTGGACAAACAATGAGCTTCAGGAATATACAACTTCTGATAAGAATGTGTTCATAAGAGATGGAAAGCTGATTCTCAAGGCTATAAAAACCACGAATACTAATGGAAAAGATTATTACACATCGGGAAAGATTAAGACACAAAACAAAGAGGATTTCACCTATGGGAAGGTGGTAGCCCGCGCGAAGGTGCCCGAAGGCAAGGGCCTGTGGCCCGCAATATGGATGATGCCGAAGGATGAGGGCTTCTATGGCCAGTGGCCAAAATGCGGTGAAATTGACATCATGGAAGTGCTGGGAAATCAAACCGATACCGCATATGGCACCCTCCATTACGGTGAACCCCATGCCAGTCAGCAGGGAACCTATGTATTGACAAACGGAACCTTTGCAAGCGATTTCCACGAGTTCTCCGTTGAGTGGGAGCCCGGAGAAATGAGGTTTTATATAGACGGAAATCTGTACAAAACCGTAAATGACTGGTTTACAGCAGTGAATGGGCAGGATGAAAAGCCATATCCAGCTCCGTTCAATCAGCCGTTCTTCGTTCAGATGAATCTTGCAGTGGGTGGTGATTGGCCTGGAAATCCGGACGCAACAACAAACTTTGATAAGGCGGAGTTTGAGATTGATTATGTCAGGGTCTATCAAAAGCCCTCATATGATACAAATGTTCAGAAGCCGAAGAAGCTGTACCGCACGCCCCTTGAAGATGGTAACTTTATATATAACGGTGACTTTGCCGAGGCGGAGGATCTTACCGACGAGATAAACTGGAAGTTCCTGTTATTCCAACAAGGGGAAGGAAAGGCGGAAATCAAGGATGGGATGATCACCATAACTTCGACCAATGCAGGCGTCGTAGATTATTCGGTTCAGCTTGTGCAGCCTGAAATGCCGATGATTAAAGGCAAAAAGTATCGTGTGAGCTTTGATGCATATGCAGATGAAGCAAGAGATATCATTGTGTGTGTTTCAGCCCCGAATAATAACTGGATAAGATACCTTCCCGATACGGTGCTGACTCTTTCGACGGACTGGGAAAAATTCACTTATGAGTTTGAGATGACCACAAAGGACGATCCGATGGGAAGGCTGGAGTTTAACCTTGGCAACAGAGGTTCAACAGCCACCGTGCACATCACAAACGTACGTGTTGAAGAAATTGGGAAGTAAATGCAGCGAAACCTGATGACGAGGATATAGCAGGAAATCATCATATCCCATACCTGTCCTCATTAAACCAGGGCAGACGATAATGGAAAAAACAAAAGACCCCTGCGGAAGGCTATATCGCTTCTGCAGGGGTTTTGTTCAGGAATTCTGAAACTCCCTGTTTAGTTTGTGAATTGCCTTTTTCTCGATTCTTGACACATAGGAGCGCGAGATTCCCAGCATCTTTGCAATTTCACGCTGTGTTTTGTTTGAGCCGTTGGCCAGTCCGTACCGCAGTTCAATGATTGTTTTTTCCCTGCCGCGAAGCACTTCCGTGATCTTTCTGTACAGCTTCCGGATTTGAAACTTCAAAGCTACCTTGTCGTCCACACCGTCATCGTCACTTCCAAGAATGTCCAATAGGGAAATTTCATTCCCCTCCTTGTCCGTACCAATGGGTTCATGAAGAGAGACCTCGTTTTGAAACTTCTTTGTGGTTCGTAAATGCATTAAAATTTCATTGTCTATACACCTTGCCGCATAAGTGGCCAGGCGGATTCCCTTACCCGGATTAAAACTGGTGATGGCTTTGATCAGGCCGATGGTTCCAATGGAAATCATATCATCGCAGTCGATGCTGCCCGTATTGTACTTTTTTGCGATGTGGGCAACCAGCCGAAGGTTTCTCTCCACCAGGATGTTCCGCGCTTCTTCATTGCCCTGGTGAAAGAGTTCCAGGTATTTTTGTTCGTCTTCAACACTGAGGGGATGGGGAAAGGATTGTGAGTTTGTGATGTACCCGGTTAAAAAAAACGTTGAAAAAACTTCTTTCAGTAGCTGTGACAGACTGCTGAAAAACATGCCGTTTCACCACCCGAATCGATAAATTAAGGCCATATATAAGTATATGCATGAGGGGAAATATCGGTGCCTGTACTTTTTTCAATTTTCTTTTTTCATACCCCAAAAAAAATGACGCATCTGTCGTATACTATGACAGAAGAAAAGTAACGAACACCCGCATTGATGTTATAGAACCATAGCTTTTTACCGATAAAGAGTTATGTAAAGAATTCACTTTTTTGATGGAAATAAGAAATGATAGACTTTGATGCAGGATGATTCGATGAACTACAGGATATACCAATGAAGAACAGGCAGCTGGAGCAACTGGTTTTGGAAAGCAGGAAGGACCAGCAAAAACTGAATGATCTGCTGGAAGCCTACAAACCGTTTATTGCTTCATGCGTGCAAAAGCTTTCCGGCAAATATCTCCGCTATGGGTCCGATGACGAGCTGTCCATTGGTATGATGGCGTTTATTCAGGCTGTCAAAGGGTATAAACCCCTTTACGGCGAGTTTTTAGGCTATGCATCCACGATCATCAGAAACAAGGTTATCGACTATTACAGAGGACAGAAGAAACATTCAGACAAGCTTGTATATCTAAGGCCGGATCAGGATGAGACCGAAGAGACAGCTGACGTTCAGGCATCCCTTGTAAGCTACGGCGAAGAAAAATCCAGGCAGGACAGAGTGCTTGAAATTCAATCCCTGAAAGGGGTCCTGAAAAGGTATGATATTCAATTCTCCGAACTGGAGAGTGTTTCACCAAAGAATAAACAGACCAGACAGATGTGTAAAGAGGTTATACAGTATTTGATCAGCCAGCCGGAGATGATGGAGGAAACGCTTCAAAACGGGAACTTACCGCTGGCACAGATAGAAAAAGCCTTGCAGACGAAAAGAAAGAAATTTGAACGGCACAGGAAGTATATTCTTGCAGTACTTTTGATTAAGACGGGAGAATACCCCTATTTGGCAGAATATGTGAGGGGTATGTAAGATGAAGGTGGAAAAAATGAAGGGCATCGTCGTAGAAAAAAACAGTGAAAGCAGTGTGCTGCTTCTGTCCGATGGAACATTCAGGACGGTAAAAACCACGGATGAGCTTCAAATCGGAACCGTGATCTACATGAACAATGAAGCACGTTCCACAGCCTTCTATCTGAAAAAGGCAATCCCGATGGTTGCTGCTGTTTTTGTAATGGCTTTTCTTGGAATAGGTGTCTACAGCTGGACAATTCCGGTTCAATATATCAACATTGATATCAATCCATCCGTCGAGCTGGTCATCAACCGGTATGACAGAATCATCCAGTTCAATCCATTGAACGATGATGGCGAAAAGCTGCTGAAATCGGTTGATCTGCAGTTGAAGAAGTATGAAAAGGGTGTCAATGCGGTCATAGAATCGGCGAAGGATTTGGGATATCTTGAGGATGAAGGGGATGTGCTGATCAGTGTTTCTTCCTCCAACAGCGAATTAAGGCAAAAAACACAGGCTGAAATCGAAGAAAAAGTCACACAGGAAGCAGAGGTGCTGATTTTTGACGCATCAGAGCATGAACGTTCGGTTCGGGAAGGGTTATCTCCGGGGAAAAGCCAAATTATCAGCAAGGTGATGGAAAGCGGAACGAATTTGACCGAAGAAGAGCTTGCCGCTGCTCCTGTGAAAGATTTGATGCTGAGGGTTAAGGAAAACAGAAAGATGAACCTGGAGCTTGAAAAGGAAACAAAGCAGAAAGAGAAGCAGCAGAAGGAACTAGAAAAGGCTGATCGCAAAGAGAACGATGAAAACGGCGAGAACAGGGGTAAACCTGATAAGGACAAACAGGACAGGGAAAATCAGGACAAAAATAATCAGGGAAAAAGCAATCAGGACAATGATATAAATAAGTCTGGTGACACTGGTAAAGAAGACGGGCCAAAAGGGAATGACAAAACCAATGATGGGAAGAAGGATGACAAGACATCCAATGATAAATCCCGGGAAAATAGTGAAGGTAAAAACCAGCAAAGCAATCACGGTGAAAATAAAAATAACGGGGACAGTGAGAGTCATCGAAGTAATCAGGAAGATAAAAAGAATCAAGGTTCACCCGGCGGGGAAGAAGGAAACAAACCTGATAATCCGGATAAACCGGTTAATAAATCCGAAAAAGAGCAGGGTGACAACCGCGAAAAGTCCTCTCAACCGGACAAGAAGGATACACTTGACGGAAATCAGCCCGCAGACAAAAAGAACAATAAGGACAATAAGGACAAAGCGGACATAACCGACAAAAAGAATAACACGGATGAAAAGCATAATCCGTCGGAAAAAGGTTCCGAAGACTCAAATAAGAATGATAATAAATCCGATAACAACAAGAACAAGAATGACATCGATAAAAGCGGCAACGATTCGGATGGAAACGGTAAAAGCGGAGGGAACTCAGGCCAGGACGGCAAAAGCGGCGGCAGGGGTTAGAAAGTTGAAAAAGGAATATCGAGATGTTTACATAATTCTATGGGTGCCAAATAATCTGGCACCTCTTTTTTGAGATTTTTCAACGTATGTTTTACACAATAAAGATTATGATTTAAAATGGAAATAACAATGGATGAAATTGCGAATAACAACAAGGAGAGTGTCGTTTATGAAAACATATGAATATAACCGTTATCTGGATCATGCAGTTTTAAAGCCGGAGATGACCCAGGAGGAATCCCGCGAAGCCATACAGCTGGGGATTGACTATAAAGTGAAAACGGTCTGTGTCAGACCCTGCGATATAGAAATGGCAGTTGCCATGTGCCGGGGGACGGAAACAGAGGTTTCCTGTGTTCTGTCTTTTCCGCATGGTACCTCACCATCACAGATTAAGGCTGCAGAAGCGCAGTTGTACGTACAAAAAGGTGTCCATGAGATCGATATGGTAGCAAACTACGGTTATATCCGCTCGAAACTGTGGAATGAAGTTGAAAAAGATATCCAGGTGGTAGCCGAAATCACTCAAAAAGCGGGCATCCCGCTGAAGGTCATTCTGGAAACCTCTCAGCTGACTTTCGAAGAAATCACAGAAGCTACCGAATGTGCCGTCAGGGCAGGAGCGGACTTTGTGAAAACTTCCACCGGCTTTTATGGCGCAGGCGCAACCCCGGAAGCAGTGGAGGCTATGGTAAAAGCTGCACAGGGCAGAATTCAGGTGAAAGCATCGGGGGGCATCCGAAATGCAGAACAGGCAAAAATGTTTATAGAACTTGGCGCCAGCCGCCTGGGAAACGGATACTCATCCACACCGGTAATCTGTAATGGGGAAAAGTCCGGCGACGATTCAACAGGGTATTAAGACTTGTGATTACACAAGAGGATGCCAGTTCTACGAAGTATTGAATAAGAAGAGAATATAAAGAAAATAAAGTGAAGGGGATGGTTTCCATAGCATATAGACCATCCCCTTGCTTTGAAAAATTTAATAATAGAACCGGATGAATTTTATGGAGTATATATCGCAGAGCAGATAATCGTCGGTTTCTGTTTCCTGAATGATGATGTAGTCCGTGCCGACCTTTACCAGGTCACCTTCCCGGTCGATCAGCATATTGGTGCCAAGAAGAAATTCAACTTTTACATGTCGGCCTATCTGTGTTTGCAGGAAGCCCTGAGTAAAGTCGGTGCTCGTCAGGACACTGTCCCGAACACCCAGACCACTGGTCATGATGGATGTACGGGGCGGCACCACGCTTTGCCCCATCATTCCCTGTCCCTGCTGTGCAGGCGGCTGGAATATGCTCCTTGGGGATGCGGGAGTAGGCATACCTGTATAGGGCATATCCATGCCTGTTGGGGGCATCATGGTCGGAACCATGCCAGTCTGGGGCATGGCAGATGGATAATAGCCGGTTGGCTGCATGGCCTGATCATAATCCATATGCCCGCCGGGACGGTAGTGATCCATTTTATTGTTTTTCATCGGTGCCGTCATTGTTGTTCCCAGAACGTTGTTTTTCATCGGCGCCGTTGTCGTTCCCAGAACATTGTTTTTCATCGGTGTCGTTGTCGTTCCCAGAACGTTATTTTTTACCGGTGCCATTGTTGTTCCCAGAACATTATCTTTCATCGGTGCTGTTGTTGATCCTAAAACGTTATCTTTCATCGGTGTCGTCGCTGTGGTTCCAAGTACGTTATTTTTCATCGGCAATGAGGTAGGTGCTGTTGCCTGTTCATTCACCATCATTTTGTGTTCATTCATAAAAAAACCTCCAAAATTATTCTTTCATCGATAGAAACGGTTTTCCGCAGTCATTCGGTTTTTGAACGAATAACCGGGTGTGACATTCTTTCATTTTACGTTTGCGCATAACTGGGAGCAGGGGAATAGAAGCAATGCTGTGCGACCCGGTTAAAATATACACCGGTTCGGGTTGCCGGAAAATATGTGCTGCAACCGGCTGAATAGGGATTATAATACCACAGGCTTTCGCCGGCTCCCCAGTGCTTGTTGCCTGAAAGCGCCCAATCCGCGGCCTCATAATCCTCCGGGCGAGCCGGGATATTATAAATGTTCTGTGGGTTATATTCTCCGTAAACTGTTTCCATAGCACAGGTAAACTGGTACGGCTGAAGCAGAACCTTGCGTAAATCCCCCTGATTCAACCTCATATATTCACCATATGGGACATGAACCCGGTTCATAATTACTGTTGCCACGGATTTCATCCCGTGTTCCCCCTCGCCCTCCGCCTCGCAGCGTATCATGCGGGCAAACAGTTCTCTGGCTGATAACGGCATATCCTCACCTGCCTTTTACTTTTTATTTTGTCCATGGGTTTGGTGTCATGAACATATTCTTAAACTGGATGAAAGGTTTACAAAACATCAGAACTCTTACTACTATCCTATGCACAAGCCGGTGGTTGGTTCAAAACTTTTATGTTAATCTTTACGCATTCAGCTGGTTACTGTTCACGGGTAGTATCTGAAAACCATCCGCGGTACCCGTCACGCGGGTCGAGGCTTGTGGTGCGTTCCAGTGGGTACGCACCTGTATTCGGGTGTTTTGTCTCCTCTGAC
>JAEZBW010000701.1 GCA_023426765.1 Bacillota bacterium | reverse complement strand
GATGAGGATCTGGAGCGGGAAATGTACGGCAGAACCATGGAATTGCTTGGCGGGTACGGTTTTCATCATTATGAGATCTCCAATTTCGCCAGGCCGGGTTATGAGAGCAGACATAACCTGAAATATTGGACAGGCCGCCCTTATCTGGGGATCGGAGCCGCCGCCCATTCCTTCATGAAGGATGTTCGGACTGCAAATGTGTGCAACCCGCTGGAATATATTCGGAAGATCACGGACAATGAATCCGCGCAAATCTCCCACGAACCGATTGGAGCCGCGGAGAAGCTCTCCGAAAGGTATTTTCTTGGATTAAGGCTTATTCAGGGGGTTTCGCTGACAAGCCTGGAGAGTGAGTTCGGGCGACAGGCCACAGACCGGTACAGCCAAACGATCAGGCAGCTGGAAGACAGGAATTTGTTGATGATAGACGGAGACATGCTGCGGCTGACAAAACTCGGACTGGATTATGCCAACCAGGTCTGGATGGAATTCTTATGACCCGGCAGTCAGCAGAGCTGCGGGCTTCAGACATCAAATAATGGGGGGAAGAGGTGTTCGTATGGAACCGATCGATTCAAAGAAGGTTCATGAGCCTAAAATCGGGCTGAAAGAGATTCAGGAAAACTATAT
Source organism: Bacillota bacterium (assembly GCA_023426765.1). GTDB lineage: Bacteria > Bacillota > Clostridia > DSM-8532 > DSM-8532 > JAAYJG01. Next base: position 6,201 of record JAEZBW010000701.1, on the reverse strand, counting down.
GAAGGATTTTATTCAGGAAATCCTTGAAACCCTTGATTCCATTGAACTGGAGCTGGTAAACCTGGAGGTGGATCCGGGCAATGCGGAGTATTTGAACGCAGTTTATTGCGATTTTCATACCATCAAGGGGTTAACGGGGTTCCTTGAGGAAAACCTTGCCTCTCAAATCACCGAACAGACCGAAACGCTGATTGAAGCATGCCGCAAATACAACATTAATACCACCCGGAATATCATCAATGTTCTATTACAGACCATTCTGTTCCTGAGGAAAATATGCAATAACGAAAAGCTGGTGCATGAAACAAAGTTCCAGGGCGAGGTGGGACAGCATCTGCTGAATATCCGACAGCTCTGCGAAGAAATCATGCTCGAGGTGAAGCAGCCTGTCAGGCCGCCTGAAAACAGAATCGGTGAGATTCTTGTGGAAGAAGGCGCTATTGAAAAGCAGGATGTGGAGGATGTGCTGAGAAAACAAAGCAGCATCTACCAGAAAATGAAGTTCGGTGAAATCGCCATGCGTGAAAAGAAGGTGGATGCCGGCGAACTTATCAAGGCCATCCGGGCTCAGAAAATCAGGAATGAAAGCACCGAGCAGTTTGTCCATATTCCCATCAAACATCTGGATGAGATTCTTGAAATTGTCATTCAGCTGGAAAACATCCAGAATGATCTGCATCACGAATCGGTTCTGCGCTTTGGCAGCAATGATGCGTTTTCGGTGGAACTGAACAAGGCCGGAAACATGTCGGTGGACATGCGCAAGATCCTCGGTGAGCTGCGCATGGTTCCTCTGAAGCAATCCTTCCAGAAGCTCAGTCGTGCAGTTAAGGCGATGATAGAGGACGCCGGACTTCACGTGGTATTCTCCACGATTGGAGAGAGTACGGAGTTGAGCCAGGATATCGCAGATGATCTCATTGTGCCTTTGGCAGAGATTGTGGAATGCATGCTTTCGGGCATTGCGAACGACAATGAAAATGAAAAGGGCAAGCTGGGAAACATTGAGGTCGTGGCTTATAAAAAGGAGAATACGGTTATTATCGAGATAAACAACAGCCGGATGCCCGCAATGCCCGACAGGAACAAAAAACTTGAGCAGGTACAGGCAAAGATTAAGAAGCTGAACGGCAGGCTGGAGTATGAAGAACTGGACGACGACGGCTGCAAGGTAAAAATCATATTGTCCCCGTAACAGTTACAACACCTAAATACAGGCTCGTACCAGAGGAGCGTACCCACCGGAACGCTCCCCGGGACAGATAACTTCGGCACTGGAACGCTCATAGGCCCAACCCGCGTAAACAGGCCTGGCAGATGGTTATTCGGTGTTGTTTTAAGCCGGATCGGGTTTCCCGAACGGTCACCGCTCGTCATCAAAATCACCCAAATCACCCGCTAACTCTACTGTGGTGTGAACAGCAACATAACATTAGAACTTGGTTAAAATAGAAACCGCCCTCTTGACAAATAATATGGAGGGTGGTATTTTTATAATAGGTTTTAGCACTCGACAATTGAGAGTGCTAACAAAAACGGAGGCATGGAGGTATTTGCGGGGAGCGTGTATTATAACAACGGAAGCGATTGCTTGCAATCGCAACACACCGTTATATCGAGGTGGGAGATGTGCTCGCCGCCTGATTAAGGTAATCGGAACCCGCCACCTATAGAGGTGGGGGACATCGGGCCTCGTTATAGTGCTTTTACCGGAGGTGAGTTATGTTCTGGGATGATGAATTGAACGATCGTAAGATGCAAATTCTGAAAACACTGATTGATGATTATGTTCAAACAGCGCAGCCTGTCGGTTCCAGGACAATCTCCAGAAAGTATGAGCTTGGGCTCAGTTCCGCCACGATCCGCAATGAAATGGCCGATCTCGAGGAAATGGGATACATCACGCAGCCGCATACCTCGGCCGGCAGGGTTCCATCCGACAAGGGCTACCGGTTTTACGTCGACCACCTGATGCAGGCCTATACGCTGGCCATGGAAGAGATGCAGCAGATCCGCACTGTCATGGAGCTGCGCATGAATGAAATCAATTCCCTAATCCATCGGGCTTCCAATATTATTTCGATGATTACCGGATACACCGCCATTGCGATATCACCAAGTTTGGCCAAAGTGATGCTTAAAACCGTACAGCTTGTTCCGGTGGATGACAAAAAAGCCCTGGTGGTGGTCGTCAGCAGCGGAGGCATTGTAAAAAACCGTGTGGTCCGGCTGGAAGCCGAAACCGCTTCCGATCTTCTGCTGCGGTTATCCAATTATCTGCATGATAAACTGAATGGGCAGGTAATCGAAAACATACAGTTTCCCGCCATAGAGGATATTGTGAGGGAAATCGGAATCAAATCCGAAGTAGCCGACGCAATTCTCGAAGGCGTTTTGTATTGTCTGAAGGGAATAGAACAATCCGAGCTGATCATGAACGGAACGATGAACCTGCTCAATCATCCCGAATTCAGCGATTTGCTGAAGGTGCGGGAGGTTTTGGAGCTCTTCAATGATCAGGAGGTCATCAAAGCTCTGATGAACGCCGCCATGAGAAAATCCGGGCTGAATGTTCAAATCGGAAAGGAAAATCCGCTTGAAACCATGCGTGACTGCAGCCTTGTCACCGCTTCATACAGCCTTGGAAACGATGAAGTGGGTGCGCTGGGCATCATCGGCCCTACGCGGATGTCCTACGCGAAGGTGGTATCGTCCATGCGGTACATCCAAAAGCTGATCAACAGTGAAATTCTCAGAATACTCAGCGATGAGTGAGATATATTATGGTATGAAACCGTATTAACGGATATAAAATGGAAGGATGAAACCGAATGAGAAAGACGGGAAAAGAACCCGAACTGGAAAAGGAATTGGAACAGGAGCAGGCAACCGAACAGACAGAGCAGACCAATCCGGACAACGGGATCGAAGATTCCAGAATTGAAGAACTGGAAAGTCAGCTGGAAAAGAAGGAAGCTGAAGTTTTGGAATTGAAGGAACAGCTTCAGCGCATGGCTGCCGAGTTTGATAACTATAAAAAAAGAACTGCCCGGGAAAAGGAAAAACTGTATGCATCCTCTGTGGCTGATGTTACAGCCGCATTCATTCCGGTAGTGGACAATGTCGAACTGGCGCTGAAGGCATCAGAAACCGGCGATAAGGGAATCCGCGACGGGGTGCAGATGATTCAGAGACAGCTGGATGATGTCCTTGCGAGCCTGAAGGTTAAACCCATCGAAACCGTCGGAAAGGAATTCAATCCCGAATACCATGAAGCGGTCATGCATGTGGAAGACGACACCTGTGATGAAAACACCATTATTGAAGAATTCCGCAAGGGTTATATTTACAAGGATGAAATCGTAATCCGCCATTCGGTGGTAAAGGTGGCCAATTAAGACCCGACTGATTGAAAGTGAAACTCTTTGACCTTAAATATAGAATTAGGAGTGATTGATTATGGCAAAAGTAATAGGAATAGATTTGGGAACAACCAATTCCTGCGTTGCCGTCATGGAAGGCGGAGAACCGGTTGTTATCCCCAATCCGGAAGGCAACCGCACAACCCCTTCTGTTGTGGCCTTTTCAAAGACAGGTGAAAGGCTTGTGGGTCAGGTGGCAAAACGCCAGGCTGTGACGAACCCCGAACGAACTGTCATCTCCATCAAAAGAGATATGGGTACAAACAGAAAGGTCGATATTGACGGAAAGCATTATACCCCTCAGGAAATATCCGCAATGATCCTGCAAAAACTGAAGGCCGATGCCGAGGCTTATCTCGGAGAAACGGTCACACAGGCAGTCATTACCGTTCCGGCATATTTTTCCGATGCACAGCGTCAGGCGACGAAGGATGCAGGAAAAATTGCCGGGCTTGAAGTATTACGCATCATCAACGAGCCGACGGCAGCATCGCTGGCTTACGGTCTGGATAAGGAAAATGATCAGAAGATCCTGGTGTTCGACCTGGGCGGCGGAACCTTCGACGTGTCCATCCTTGAAATCGGGGACGGTGTATTCGAGGTTCTTGCAACCAATGGAAACAACCGTCTGGGCGGAGATGATTTCGACCAGAGGGTCATCGACTGGATGGCCAATGAATTCAAACGTGACACCGGTATCGATTTGCGAAATGACAGGATGGCCGCCCAAAGGCTGAAAGAAGCCGCTGAAAAGGCGAAGATTGAACTGTCCGGCGTTGCAACTACGAACATCAATCTCCCGTTTATCACCGCAGATGCTACTGGTCCGAAGCATTTGGACATGACGCTGACCCGTGCAAAATTTGATGAACTGACTGCAGACCTCGTTGAGAAAACCATGGAACCAACCCGCAAAGCACTGGCAGATGCTGATCTGTCTCCGTCGGCCATCGACAAGATTCTTCTGGTTGGTGGTTCCACAAGAATTCCTGCGGTTCAGGAAGCTGTGAAAAAGCATATGGGCAAGGATCCCTTCAAGGGGATCAACCCCGATGAGTGCGTTGCTGTAGGCGCTGCCATTCAGGCCGGCGTTCTTTCAGGCGAAGTGAAGGATCTTCTGCTGCTGGATGTCACCCCGCTGTCCCTTGGGATTGAAACCCTTGGCGGTGTGTTCACCAAGCTGATTGAAAGAAACACCACCATCCCCACAAAGAAGAGCCAGGTCTTCTCCACCGCTGCAGATGGGCAAACCAGTGTAGATATCCGTGTGTTCCAGGGCGAAAGAGAAATGGCGGCCAACAACAAGCTGATCGGGAACTTCCAGCTGACCGGTATTCCGCCGGCCCCCAGAGGAATTCCTCAGATCGAAGTGGCTTTCGATATCGATGCCAATGGTATCGTGCACGTTTCAGCAAAGGATCTGGGTACCGGGAACGAGCAGAAGGTGACCATCACCGCATCAACGAACCTCTCAGATTCCGAAATTGACAAAGCTGTGAAAGAAGCCGAAAAGTTTGCGGCTGAAGACAAGAAGAAGAAGGAAATGATCGAAGCGAGAAACCAGGCCGATTCGCTGATCTATCAGACCGAAAAAACCCTGAAGGATCTGGGTGACAAGGTTTCACCGGCGGATAAATCCAATATCGAGATGGAACTGAATAACCTGAAGGATGTTATGAAGGGTGACGATGCCGAAGCGATTAAGGCTGCATCGGAAAAGCTGCAGCAGGCGTTTTATTCGGTATCACAGAAGATGTACCAGCAGAACCCGGGCGCTGCAGGGCCTGAAGGCTTTAATCCCAATCAGGGGCAGAACCCCGGACCGAATGGTCAGGATGATGTATACGATGCCGATTACAAGGTCGTAGACGACGATAAATAAGGTAAAGCTTGATGAAATTGTATTGAAGGATGTATTGTACACGAGTCAAAGGGAGACCTTTGACTCGTTGCTCATCACGAAAGAAGCATGTTGCCGGTAATCCTGAAGTGTGCTATAATCGTTGAGTTGTCAAGAAAAACAGTTGTGGGGGTTGGTTGATTTGCCGGAAAAAAGAGATTATTATGAAGTGCTGGGGTTGGAACGCAGTGCTACCGAGGCCGATTTAAAAAAAGCCTACCGGAAGCTTGCGAAGCAATACCATCCGGACGTGAATCCCGGTGATCAGGAAGCCGAAGCAAAGTTCAAGGAAGTCAGTGAAGCCTACGCGGTTTTAAGCGACCCGCAAAAGAAGCAGCAGTATGACCGGTTTGGGCATGCAGGCATGAATGGCGCCGGGTTTGAAGGCTTCAGCGGTTTCGGCGGGTTTGATTTCGGTGTAGAAGATATATTTGAAAGCTTTTTCGGCGGTTCACCCTTCGGGCGTTCCAGGCAGAAGGCCGGCCCAAAGCGTGGCGCAGATTTGAAATATGCGATGGAGATCACCTTTAATGAAGCGGCTTTCGGTGTTTCAAAGGAGTTCCGCGTGAACCGCATGCAGTCGTGCAATACCTGCAGCGGTACCGGAGCAAAACCGGGAACCACTCCGCAAACCTGCAAGCACTGTAACGGAACCGGGCAGGTCAGGCAGGTACAGTCCACTCCTTTCGGGCAAATGGTCAACATGAGAACCTGTGACGTATGCCGGGGGGAAGGAACCCTGATTTCCCATCCCTGCGAGGATTGCAAGGGCAGCGGAAGGGTTCAGAAAACCTCCACGCTGAATATTGATATTCCCGCCGGGATTGACGATAACCAGACAATCTCGCTGCGCGGCGAAGGCGAACCCGGTGCTAAGGG
>JAEZBW010000686.1 GCA_023426765.1 Bacillota bacterium | reverse complement strand
TCGCCGGAGTGGGCGACCAGCGCCGCCGCGCGCCAGAGGGGCTGCGTGGGCGATTTCAGCCGCAGGTTGTTTGAAAGGTGCAGGTCGATCTTATTCAGCCCGTTCAACATGCCGCTCGGACCCCCTGCTGAGATATTCGCGCATCATTTCTAACTGGAAGGGCTTGTCTACGTCCATGCCAATCTCGGGATAAGGGCTGACCACTACCTTTGCGCGGATGCCTAACCGCTTGCAGACTGCCGCCTCGGCGTCTTTCAGGCGCAGCTGGCGCAGCATGAGCAGCAGCAAGGTGTCATAGCCGAGCATGGAAGCCTGACGCATAGGGTTCTTGCGCGCGCCAATCAGCCGGTTCCACAGCGGGCTTTCTTCTACGGCAGCCGCCAGCCGGAAACAGTGCAGGTCGCCGCCGCACACCTGCGTATCCTTCAGGTGGACGTAGGTGCGCCGGGAGGCGGGGAAATGGGCTTCCATCACCCGCCGCTCGATCACGGTGTAGTACAGGTCCTGTTCGTAATCCTGGGTCTGGCACGTCACCCAGTCGATGATTTCACCCCGCAGGGCGGGCAAGTCGCCGGATGCCAGCAGAGCGTAGCGCGCGGCAGGGTCAACCCGCAGCACTTCGCGCGCGCCCTCGCGGATGTTGCTTAACATGTCTCCCTGGTCGGGAACAATGAGCAGCGGATGCTTGCAGACCAGATCGGTTTCTGGCGGCAAGCCGATGACAAACACGCGCTCCACCTGCGCCGACTCGCCAAGTGCATCGAGCACCCACTGCACCATCGGTTTGTCACAGATATCAACCATGCTCTTCAGCCCGCCTCTGGTCACGTCGTAAAGGGGCTCGCCGGGCTGCGATGCCCCACCCGCGGTGACAATGGCGTTCATAGGCATAGATCCTGGATCTGAGGAGCGAGCTTCAGCGTATCGATCATTTCGTTCATCCAATCAAAATATCCGTTCGGGTGGCCATAATCCACCGGGTCTTTTCGCCCCGCCGCCGCCACAATCGCGGCTTCGAGCAGGTTCGTTCCAAACGAGCGCCCATCGTAAACTGGGGTTGTGGTCACCAGATAGCGCGCCCCGGTTTTGCGGAACGTCTCAACGTCTTCGCGCGTGGTGGTGTTGGTCACAATCACTTTGCCATCCAGGCGGTCGGGCATATATTTCCAAATGTAATGGCAGTCACCCAAGATCATCCCAGCCTGCTCGAAGTACTGCGTGTGGCTGGGGTGACGGTGCTCCTGCGCCTTGCCGATGGGGTAGACCCACCGGAATGGCAGGCGGGTAATGATGGGCGCCAGCAGCGCGGTGAACCGCTTGATCGCCTGTTCGCTGTACAGTGGCAGCGGCAGCCCGAGCGAGTAGGGCAGGTCGCCAAAGATGACTTTGTAATCCAGATCGAGCGCACCCTGGGCCATTCCCCAGCGGTCAACGCCTGAAACAATGAGCGCGGTGCGGTTGGGCAGGATCGGCCCTAACTCCCTGTCGATGCAGTGTACTGCCTTGCGTTCCAGGGTCATTTTCAGCCCGGTGCCATCAACTACCGGTGTGTGCCGCACCCCCTGTACCAGCGGTTTTAGCGAGTGCATCTCGTACCAACGATCGCCCACCATGATGCCCAGCACTCCGCCGCCGACCCCCAGCGCATCGACTTTGCCATCCAGCGATTCATACAGCTGCGCGGCTTTTTTGAGATCACCGTTGGTGCCAATGCGTTCCAGCCGCACCGTCTCGCCTAATATGTTGATATCCACGACTTTGTCGCGTTTTGACGATCCGATGCTTATGGATACTGCTCGTTTCATGGTTTTATCGCTCCTTGGGGATGCGTATTGTACCTTAGTATTTCGCGGGAACGGGAACTGCTCCGTGAGCGTATATGTATTATAGCGGATCGGAGAACGCGCACGGCGGTGCAAGCGAGCAATCAAAAATTGGAATGATCCAGTCCGTTGTATAATCAAGCCGGTATACCTGCGTATCGGAGGAGAAGAAACGATGAGGATTGGCAGCGGTCGTTCCACCGGGTCCACCCGTTCGGCGCAAGGCAGAAAAAGCGTTCTGCTGCTGGTTGGGATTTTGCTGGCAGCCAGCATGGCTTGCTCGCTCCCCAACCTGAGCCGGCAAAGCGCGACGCAGCCCGCGGTCCTGCCCGCCACGCTGACGCCGCTTGTGCCCGGTGCGACCGCTCCTTCCGGCGGACCTGGCCAAACCGCCGCCCAGCCGCAGGACACCCGCGCGCCGCTGCCTCCCGCGCTGGTTGAAGTCAACCCCCAGCCGCTGTCAGAGCTGGCCCCCGGTGATGCTCCGGTAATCTACTTTAACCAGCCGATGGAACGCGCTTCGGTTGAGGCGTCGGTGCAGAGCTCGGTGAGCGGGCAGATTGAATGGCTCGATGATGCCACCGTGCGCTTTGTGCCCGCTCAGCCGCTAACCGAACAAGCAGGTTTGACTCTTACCATAAACCCTGGCGCGCGCGCCGCCAACGGTCTGGCGATGGAATCGCCAGTAGAGCTGCACTACCAGGGAGTCGGGCCGCTGCTGCCCGCTGAACGCCTGCCCACCCCTGGCGCGGTGGACGCAAACCCTGCCTCGGCGGTTGTCGTTACGTTCAACCGCCCGGTGGTCGCTCTGGGCGCGGACCCGGCGGCGCTGCCCTCTGCTTTCACGCTCGAACCAGCGGCGCAGGGGCGCGGTGAATGGATCAATACCAGTACCTACATTTTCTATCCCGAACCGGCCCTGATGGGCGGCGTATCGTATATCGCCCGTATCAACCCTGTGCTGCAAAGCGCTTCAG
>JAEZBW010000737.1 GCA_023426765.1 Bacillota bacterium | reverse complement strand
GGTGCAACCGAGATGCCACAGATATTGTATACGGCAGGAGCTTCAAAGCCTTTAACCTTTACTTCTACTTCGGTTTGGCTGAGTTTCTTGATACCTTCAATGTTTGGTACTTCTTTACCATCGGAAGTATCCAGTTTCTTCTGCAGCAGAAGATCTCCGACAATACCTTCGATATCTGTGGTAAAATCTGCGCCGTAGCTTGATCCAAGAGCCGCGAAATCTGTTCCGTACTGTTTGGTGATATCGGCAAGCACCTGTGCTTCATCAGCCACTTTTGAGGAATCATAGTTTTCATCAATGCTGTAGAAGTTAGCAAACAAATCCTTTGCTACCGGGTATGCATCGGTGTATTTCTTGTAGTTTGCATTACCGTATAAGCCCTTAACCCAATCCAACTCGGAAGCTAAAAGGTCGGCATTGAACTTTTCAATGGCAGCCTTGGATTCAGCACCCGGGTTTTTCATTTCTTTCGCCAATTCCTCGGAAGTAACAGCCAGTTCTTCTGCCTTGGAATTGTTCTTGCGGTAATTGACCATTCCCGGAATATTATAGGAGTATAATGTAGAAGCGCCGTCGTAGGACGGGTCTGAGAGTACATAATAGGTGAAGATAATGTCATCAGCGTCCATCACATGACCGTCGCTGAATTTGATATCGTTCCTGATCTTCATGTTGTATGTGGTCATATTGGCTTTTTCATCGTATGTAACCTTTACATCGGCAATACCGTTGTAAAAATAGTCAACGCCATTGTATTTGATGGTTTCACCCTTGATGGCGTTGTATACGATTCCACCGGATCTGTCGGTGGTCAGGATGGACGCCTGTGTTAATCCTACAGCATCCATATCATATGCAGTGGTTCCAAAGAAAGGGCTGAACTTCTGGCTGAATGCCGCATATCCAGCTACCAGTGGTGTGGAGCTGACCGGCTTTGGTGTAGCAACCGGTGCTTGTGTCGGTGTGGTGGTGTCACCGGGCTTTGCTGTCGGTGCCGGTGTGTTTTGTGTCTGTGTACCGGATGTCGTTGGCGTACATGCTGTTGCAAATACAGCAATCATCGTAATCGCCAACAAAACTGCGAGTACTTTTTTCATTTTCATAACCTTCCCTCCTGATAAATATTGAAAGCTCATATTTCCTATGGGCTAACAGTCGTATATCTGCCTTTTAATGTATCAAATCACTTGTGTTATGTCAATGTTAAGCCTTCCAAATCATCCAGTTAAAGGGATAAACCCTGATAAGAGTCTAACTGTTTTTATTCATTATTTCCGGAGCACTGTGGACCAAGCTTCTTTTTTATTCAATCTTCGGTGGTTTCACACCCTTTATTATCCACCTGTTCATATTGAACCTTCTTGTGGATTTGCATGGAAAAAAATGCACAAAGGGCAATGGCAACGTAACCGATGATAAAAACTATTTCCTGACCGGGTGTATTCCCCTTGCCCGAAAGGACAAAAAACATAGCGCCTGTCGCACCTGCTATGGCAACAATGAATGCTGCAATTGCAGAAGTTCTGATGCGCACAACGGTTTTGTCATATTCCGGTACAGTCAGTTCATTCTTCTTTCTGCCAAAAGCGATGGAGGAAAGCAGCATGTAGAAAACAGGTAAAAACAAAACCGCATATGGAAGGATGCAATAAAAGACCCTGGAACCGTCATTATTGATGAAGCCCATTCCGATAAAAATCAGCGCCATTGTCAGTGAAGCACCTTTTAAAGCAGCCTTATACCTGTTCAGTTTTTCATCAGGTACCGCTGCAGTATAGTATTTTCCCTGATATACTGCGGTTTTTTTTAAACCGTTTTGGGTCTTAAGGGTCTTTATTTCAAACTGGTCCTTATATTTCCTGCTCATTCAATGTTCCTTCATACCAGGATTCCATCACTCATGGAATAAACAACATTTTCATTTTTACCACACTTTTTCTGTGATGAAACCATTTTTTTATTATTTTGATCAATTAAATTGCTTTTTAACTGCTTTGCATTTTCTACTTTACTTAAGCATGTTTGATGATATTTATTCACCGGGATCCGCAGATATGAAAAAAAATGGTCCAACCTGCGGGTTGAACCTTAGTCTAGGAGTATAACCAGTTTGAACCTGTATGACAGGGTTGGCTGTTATGAGGGATATGTTCGGCGAAAAAACGCTTACTGCAGATAAGACGAAAACCAACCCCAACTGGTTCCATGAATCATCGCTGCAAAAGTAAATTTTATTGTTCGGTTAAACTCCCTGTTTAATGTTTTCATTCCGAGTAGTATAGCTTCAGATGAAATGGTTAAGCGATATCATGAGCAACCTGTATGACGGCTATATCGGCGCCAAAAATCTTTCGCTTTGGAATCAACCCCATCTTCATCGAACGGTAATCTGCAGCATTCACCGATACCGCCTGAATTTTCACCAAAACCTGTTCATCCCCGGGAATGGGTTTCTCCACTTCGCAGTATATAAGAATATCCGATTTGTTTCTTTTATTATTTACTACAGCTTTCATATGATATTCATTTCTGTTTAATCCTTCACTTCATAATCAAACACTTCTCCAATTTGCACGCCAAACGCGTCAGCGATACGGAACGCAAGCTCCAGTGTGGGAGAATACTTACCGGCCTCGATGGCCACGATGGTTTGTCTTGAAACCCCGGCCTTCTCCGCCAACTGCTGCTGTGTCATCTCATTGGCAAAGAAACGAAGCTTCCGGATATTGTTTGTTATCTCGAATTTCCTAGCCATTTCGAACTCCTTTTCTGTAATAGTATATCTGAGTGATGCCTTCCAGTATGGAACCCAGGTTGAAGGATATGAACAGGATGTTCAGCATCAGGGCTGCACTTTGGTTTATAACCAGCCAGATCAGGGCTGTGATAAATCCAAATCCGGCAACTGTAAAGCTGATTCGCATGGATTTCAGTTGAATCAGCTTATCCATTTCGTCTTCCACCATTTCCACTTCGATGGATTTGCTGATTTGATCATTGTCACATTTGCCGTTCTGTGCTGTTTTCTTTACCGCAAGGGACACAGAAATAAGAATGTGAAAGATGATTTGAATGACGATCGAGGCAACGATGCCTATACCGACAAAAATGAGCATCTGTGTTGCCCATGCTTTCAAATCCGTCATTTCGATCACATCTGATCGTACCTTTCCAACCGTTTGGATGCAATATGCAGCCAGAACCAATGCTCCGGTGATTGTTGAGACAATTGTTTTCTTCTCCTGGTAGGACATGTTTTTAACCTCCATTTGTTACCGCTGTAACGTTTTATATACATATTGTAATGTCTTTATTACTTATTGTCAAGTATTTTTTACTTTTTGTAGATTAATATTTACACAACAATCGGAAAATAACCCGGTAAGATTATCGAACACTCCCCCTTGCAACAGGTTATCCCTGTGGAAATATACAGTCGGAATTTTTTTTGATACCTTTGATATGTTCCCGATATCGGAATATTATGAATCCGGCAGCCATGAGCAAATGACACATATTGTAAATGGGCATACCACGATAATGATGGACAGGCATTTTGGGGGATTAAAGACTTAATATTTCGATCGAAAATAAAAGCAGCCATCACTCACGAATGAGTGTGGCCACATTTTGGCAAAGAACACGAGTTTGATACAAAATGCACCCCCTCAGCTTGCTCCCGTTTGTAGGGTGCACCCCCTTGCTGTTTCCCATTTCTTCCGTGTGTAGGGGTGAACACCCCTGTTCATTTGCCGTTTGTTGAGCAGATTATGATTAATTCGTACCGTTAAGTAATTTATCGCAAATAATATCACTTGCGAGCTTTCCTCGCAAAGCTGTAATTTTGGTTTCAATCGCCCTGATTACTTTAATAAATTCCTCATCCGGCATTCCTGTTGGGTCGTCTAATCCCCAATCCTCCCGGTGTTTACTTGGAAGATAGGGGCATTCCACATTACAACCCATTGTAATGACTATTTCCACAGGCGGGATATCTTCTACAAGCTTCGGACGCTGGGTTTCTTCCATGTCTATCCCGTAAAGCTGTTTTATGATCCGCACTGCATCAGGGTTTATCCGATCTTTTGTTTCTGTACCGGCAGAATAGCTTTTAAACACATCTGAAGCTAAATGTTTACCGAGTGCTTCGGCTATCTGACTTCGGCATGAGTTATGAACACATATAAATGCTACTTTCGGTTTAGTCCCACCCACAATATTCACCTCTTTTTATTTTGTCTTTGGCTTTGGAAACCAATGCTTTGTATTATTTGCTATTTTCACAAGAATCAGCATAATTGGCACTTCTGTTAGCACTCCCACAGTAGTAGCAAGGGCGGCAGGAGAATTCATTCCAAATAATGCAATTGCAACAGCGACGGATAGTTCAAAAAAGTTTGATGCACCAATCATCCCGGCCGGAGCCGCTATATTATGAGGCAGCTTAAGCCATTTACAAGGTATATATGAGATAAAGAAAATGAGGAACGTCTGAATGGTCAGGGGTACCGCTATAAGAATAATGTGAAGTGGATTACTTAGAATCGTTTCTCCCTGGAAAGCGAACAGAAGTATCAACATCAGCAGTAAACCGGTCGTAGTTGCGCCATCAAATTTAGGCAAAAACTTTTCTTCGAAATATTGCAGTCCCTTTCTTTTAGTAACATATAACCTTGTGAGTATCCCTGCCGCAAGAGGAATTACAACAAATAATACTACAGATAAAATCAATGTGTCCCACGGAACAGATACATCACTAACACCCAACAGGAATTTAGCGATTGGAATAAATGCTACAAGAATAATCAAGTCATTAGTCGCTACCTGTACTACTGTATAAGCCGGATCGCCTTTAGTTAATGTGCTCCATACAAAGACCATTGCTGTGCAAGGAGCTGCACCAAGGAGTATTGCTCCTGCAAGGTATTCTTTAGCAAGATCGGGCGTGATAAAGTTCTTAAAAACTACATATAGGAAAAACGATGCTAATGCATACATTGTAAATGGCTTAATAAGCCAGTTTGCAGTCCATGTTACATATAGACCTTTAGGGTTCTTACCGACGTTTTTAATGCTTTGGAAATCTACCTTCATCATCATAGGGTAGATCATTACCCATATTAAGATTGCCGTAGGGATGGAAACATTGGCATATTCAAACTGTCCTAAAAAATCAGGTACCGCAGGCAAAAATTTACCAATCAAGACACCTGTTGCCATGCAAAGAATTACCCATACTGTTAAATACTTTTGAAAAAATCCTATTCCTGATGTTTGTTTTTTATCCATAGACATTCCCTCGTTCTCTAAAGGTTATTATTTAGATTCACTTTTCTGTGCTTCAATTATATAGGAGGCCACAAACTCTTCTGCGTTTTTTCCGGGCACCCAACTCTTGATGATATCTTTACTATTGTCTTTGGGGACCATGCGGATATTTATGAAGCCGGATTTTTTAAGCATATTTTCGATGACTTCAACATGCTCAGCTCCGGCGATACAGCCGGTAAGACTATTAAGATCATTTTTTACAGACTCCGGTATTTTTGCTGTGGCGACTACATCAGATATGGAGATTCGCCCACCGGGTTTGAGCACCCGATAAGCTTCATTAAAAACCTTCTGCTTTTCTAAAGCCAGGTTAATAACACAATTTGATATGATGACATCAACTGTGTCATTTGCCACCGGCAAGTGCTCAATTTCCCCTAAGCGGAATTCAACATTTTTATAACCGCTTTCCTCGGCATTTTTCCTGGCCAGCTTAATCATTTCAGGTGTCATATCTACACCGATTACGAAACCGGTTTCACCAACCTGTCGTCTTGCAAGAAAACAGTCAAAGCCTCCGCCACTACCTAAATCAAGGACGACGTCTCCTTTTTGAAGTGACGCTATCGCAATCGGATTACCGCAGCCTAAACCCATATTCGCCTGGTCAGGCATATTTTTTAAATCATCTTCCGAGTACCCCAAGCTTTTAGCAGTCGCATTGATATCAATGGCAGGATCGCCACCGCAACATCCCGGACTGCAGCAGCAACCGCTTGAACCTTTCAGCGCAACTTGAGAATAATTTTTCCTAATCTTTTCTCTGAGCTTTTCTTTGTCTTTCATCAAGATCACCTCCAAAATTATCGTATTATGCTTATTTCATTTCAATGCAATGACCTGTAAATGCACGCCTTTGTATTACTCACCCTCTGGCCTTTTGCAAAAGCTTTACGACCTCATCAGTTTTTAGAACCTTGCCATAAGAAACTACTTTTCCATCTACAACCAGGGCGGGGGTCGTCATCACGCCATAGGCTGCAATCTGAGAAAAATCGGTTACGTGGTCAATCGTTGTATCCATCCCGAGTTTCTCTAATGCGGCTTTTGTGGCTGCTTCCAGTGCATTGCACTTGGCACACCCGGTGCCGAGAACCTTGATGCCTGCACCTTCGGTCTTCGCAGTTTCGGCCTTTGCCATGCTCTCTGAATCGCAATTGCCACCGCAACAGCATGATGTTGTCTTTTCCTCTTTGTTTTTCTTTCCAAACAGTGCCATAATAAATCTCTCCTTTTCAGAATATTAGAATCCAAGATAAAACATGTAAAATCCAATTAGTAATATCAGAGCACCCATTACTATTTTCAATATGGTGCTTGCTTTTCCATATCTTTCGCTGGAAGAAAGCTTTTGTACGAAGCCTATAGATGTTCCGGCGATAATCGCAAGGATACCATGCCCGATTGAATACAACAGCAGTAATAATATGCCCCAGACTATACTTCCCTTACCGGCTACAATGGCAAGCAGTGCAATCAGAACAGGAGTGGAGCACGGAGAAGAAAAAACCCCGCCGAGAATTCCAGCGATGAATGCACCTGCAAAACCCTTCTTGGTATTTTTAGAAATAAGATAGCTGGACGGGATGATTTCAAATATACCCCATGTCTGCAAAGCCATCAATACCATTAGTACTCCAAGTATGATATACCACCACGATGCGGATGTTCCCATGAGCCGCCCTGCGATGGAAGCAATCACGCCAAGTATAGTAAATGTCACAGCTGCTCCGGCTGCAAAAGTGAGCGACAACCGAAATGCTCGTTTTGTATCCTTTTGCCCCGTGCCTCCTACATATCCGATTACCAGAGGGATACTGGAAAGGGAGCAGGGTGTGAACGAGGTAAGGATGCCCGCCAGTAGAGCCAGGAGCGGGGCCAGCCAACCACTTGTCTGAATGAGCTGTGACAGGTTTTCCAGAGCTTCTGTCATTTACCCACCCCCATATCAGTAAGGATACGCCGCATCTGGTCCTCGGTTAGGCCACCCTGATGTATTGTAAAGACATGCTCGTTTGTGTCCTTCGTAGAATACATCGTGAACTCGATTTTAATATCGTCACTGGGTACATAAGGTGTTCCGTCAGCGTTGATAAAAATCTGCGTAGGAATGACTTGGATCGGGAAGTCGTTTGCAACATCCTCGTTCTTCCACACATCTACAAACTTTATGATTGCTGCGCCTTGCATCTCCACGTTCAGTGTTTTAAGCACAGGAGCCATTTCCTTACATGGAATACAGGAATCAGCACCAAAATCAATGATAATAGGCAACTCATAAGAGG
>JAEZBW010000735.1 GCA_023426765.1 Bacillota bacterium | reverse complement strand
GGCGAAGCGACCTTGAAAATTCATGCCTCGAACTCCGGCCAGAACAGCTTGGTCGGGCAAGACGTGAACTTCGCCTCCTGCGAGACGGTTCCCGTGCGCGATGCCCACGCGCTGCTGCGGGACATGGATATTGCCGAGATCGACATCTTGAAGGTCGATACGGAAGGCAGCGAGCTGCCCATTTTGCGAAGCCTTGCCCCCATGCTGCCCCAGGTGCGGCACATCCTGGTGGAAACCCACGGGATGCAGGATCGTCTGGCCATCGAGGCCCTGCTCCACACCCACGACATGGTCCGGGACAGAAGCCACGCCGAGGGGTTCGGGGTCCTGTGGTTTCGGCGCAAGGGCTAGGGCCAAGGCACTCCCCGCTGTCAGGGCCAGGCTGGGGCCAGCCCTTGGCGTGCCGCTGGTGATGGAGAAAAAGCCGGGAAGCGGCGCGCGGGAAAACGCCCATGGAAAACACGGACATCGCCTGCCTGGTGACGGGATGCGCCGGATTTATCGGCAGCCATCTGGCCTCGGCCCTGTTGTCCCGAGGCTGCGCCGTGCTCGGGGTGGACAGCCTGGTCACGGGACATCGCGCCAACATGGCGGCCTTTGCCGACCATCCGGGATTTACGTTCTGGGAACGTGACGTCCGCGAGCCGCACCTTGTGCGGGACGCCCTGGTCGCCCGGCCCGGGCTGCGCGCCGTTTTCCATCTGGCCGCCGTGGTCAGCGTGCCCTTTTCCATCGACCATCCCCGGCTGACCATGGCCGTGAATCTCGACGCGACCCTGGCCTTGCACGCGGACTCGCGCCAGGCCGGCCTGCCGGCCTTTGTCTTCGCCGGCTCGGCCGCCGAATACGGCGACGCCGCGACCATCCCCCTGGCCGAAGAAGCCGCCGGGGCGGAGACCGTCCAGCAAAGCCCCTACGGCCGGGCGAAATACCTGGCTTCGGCGGCCATTGCCGCCTCCGGGCTCGGCGCGTCGCTTCGCTGCTTCAATGTCTACGGTCCGCGCCAGGATGCCTCAAGCCCCTACAGCGGCGTCATTTCCCGTTTCATGGAGGCGGGATTCGCCCGCCGGCCCCTGACCGTTTTTGGCGACGGCCGGCAAACCCGTGATTTCGTGGCCGTCGACGACGTGGTGACGGGGTATCTGCTGGCCGCCGGCCTGCTCGGCCCCCGGGGCCGGCCCTTGGCCGGCGTGTACAATCTGGGCACGGGCCGGGGCACCTCCCTCCTCAACCTGATCCAAGCGCTTGGCGAGCTGGCGGGCGAGGAGCCGGCCGTGACCTTCCTGCCGCCAAGGGCGGGGGACATTCGCCATTCCGTGGCCGATTGTGCGAAACTGGCCGCAGCGGGCTTCAGGCCGAGCCTGACGCTCCGGGAGGGCCTGGCCCGGCTGGCGGCCTGGTGGCG
Source organism: Bacillota bacterium (assembly GCA_023426765.1). GTDB lineage: Bacteria > Bacillota > Clostridia > DSM-8532 > DSM-8532 > JAAYJG01. The sequence continues at coordinate 1,141 of JAEZBW010000735.1, read as the reverse complement.
TGCCGAGCAGGCCGGCTGATCCTGGCGAGAATGGCAGATCTTCAAGGACGGCTTGTCGCGGCAGGCGGCGGGCTCACGTCGGCTCATGGGAAACGCCCAAAGCCCGGCAACGACACATTCGCAACATGAAACGGCAGGCCAAAAGAAAGGCCCCGGCGGGACAAGCCGGGGCCAGTAACGTTGTGCGGTAAAAATGACTTATGGGTTTTCGCAATGTCCTCGACTAAGACTGTAAGGCTCGTGTTTGCCACACGTGGAGTTTGCCAGGACTACTGTACTGTCTCCGGCCTGTAAATGCCCTACTGCGAGGAAGCCTGCTCAACTGTTGATTCACCCAAGGGCATCGCCTCCGTTAGGGTTGCTAACAACCTTCACTAGGGACACGCCTAACATATAGGTCCGGGCCGTGGCCTTGTCCAGTAGTTTTTCATTGGAGATGTGCGCGCCCGATATGTCCGGCTCGCCAGGGGGATCGGACGCCTCGCCCGGCCATGGCCGTGCCGCCAAGCCATGGCCCTGGGCAGCGACAGCCCGGGCGGAGGCGTGAACACCGGGGCGTAACGCAACCATTTTCCCGGGCTTGTCCGCCTGCCCTGCACAGCCGGGAGACTCCGACAACGCCGCGCCCCCATGACGCCAAGTCCGGTTCCGGGTGTTCGCGAAACATGTGAAGCATTTTGACCCAATACAGACTTCCAGTGTTTCGTTTTTGGGGCATCCGCCCAACATGCTGCAATATTTAAAATAGCATATGTTTTTTTCCGCTTTTTGTTCTCCCCGCCGCCTCGCTTTCGGTCACGTTGGGACTCCCGGCGTGATCTCTCCCTGCCCCAGGAATGCCACAACACCATCATTTTATTAACAATAACTAGCCTGGAGTGATCCTTGCTAGTTTTAACACAACCGCACCCCTCCGCCCACGGCGATCCGACGAAGTGCGCGCGTCGGACAGCCGCCCAAGGCGGCAGGCCAGAGATGGCCGGACGGGAGGCGGGACACGAGGAATTTCCTTGCCGTGTGGCATGTAAGGCCGGTTGGCCAAGAAAACACCATGGTTGGAGGGTATAATGCCAAAGTTCATTCGTATCGACATGGGCGCGAAAGCGGTGAAGATCGAGGAATGCCCCGAACAGTACGCCGG
>JAEZBW010000596.1 GCA_023426765.1 Bacillota bacterium | reverse complement strand
GTCCGTATTCCGCCCGGAATCACTGTAACCCAGGCATTATAAAGGTTGACACGGGTACATATGCCGTCGTCGGCAGTGGTATAAGGCTTGCCGGAAAGGGTGCACGACTCACCGTTAATCTTGACATCAACCAGGATAATCACATAATCCGGGTAAAGAATCTCTCCATTGGTAATACCAAGAGCCGAGAAAATAAAGCTATTCGCATAACCCGCGCCTGTGCCGGTAAAATCCAGGCTTGCGGTATAGGTGCCCTTGCCGGTGATTTCAACATCTTTCGCAACAAGGCCGTCGGTGATGGAATCGGGGTTGTAGACATCTCCAACACTGTACGTGACGCCATAGTCACTGCTGTTGAACATGAGCCAGGCAATTGCTTTGCCGGACGCATCTGCGGTTCCAGCTGCGTCTCCGGATGGTTTCGCCGCTGCAAGCGCTTCAGCAATAGCACTTTCTGCAGCGGCGGCAATTTCGTCTGCCGATTTGTCTGACTGAGCTGCAAAGCTTCGGCTTTTAAATACTTCTGCAACATCTTTGTCGAAGAAACCGAGATCCTTTCGGATAAAGAGGTTGCTGCAATCCCAAAGCATGGGAACATAGCCGTACAGGTCGCAGTTATTGAGGAAATTGTTAAAGAAATCGCAGGCGTTGTTCTTGACCGAACCGTCGCCGTTCAGGGAAACGGTATACTCACCAATAACAACACCATACCCTTGCTCTGTAAACCTTGTCATTTTGGCAAGGAGATCATTCTGTTCCTGGTAATCACGGGTGGTTCCCCATTTGGAAAGACTTGTCGTTCCGCAATAACCCCACGGAGTATAATAATGAACCGAAAGCAGCAGCTTGTCTTCTGCGGTATCGGTCGGCATGACAAAACGGTCGTCACAGGTTTTGACAATATCGGTGTTATAACCGGCAATCAACAGAAAGCGCTGAGCATTGTTCCCGCCGGTGCTTCTGATCGTGTCCACGAAAACCTGATTGATTTTGTTGGTCAGTGCATAGCACTCATCCTCTGAAAGCGTACCGGAATCGGTTGCGAGATTATTGTCATTCAGCCTGTTGCCAAGCTCTTCATTTGCCGATTCGAAGATCAGCCAGTCTGAATAGTTCTTGTACTTCTCGGCGATCTGAGTCCACATGGAGACATACATTTTCATCGCGTTGTCCCGCGTCTGCTGCGTTGCCGAACCAAACATGCCCCACCAGCCGCCGTCCCAGTGGTCATTCACGATCACATACATATCTTCTTTCAGTGCATAATCGATGATTTCACCGACCCGGTTCAGATAATCCTCCCTGATGGTATAATCTCCTTTCAGAAAATCCATGGCGTTCGTCCAGGCTACAGGAATTCGTAATGAATCGAACCCGGCCGCCTTCATGCTATGGATGATTTCCTGGGTGGTAACCGGTTGCCCCCAGAAGGTTTCATACGCGGAAACATCCGCTCCGACCCCCAGGCTGTCGCGGCCGTATGCTTCCATGGTGTTGCCCAGGTTTATACCGTTACCCATCAGGTAAGCCAGTTTGAGGGAAGTAAGTTTATCAACTCCAGTGCTGTTGTCCGGTGTCTGAGATGCAAGGTTCCCGTTGTCCGATACATTTCCTGCTTTGGTTGGGGTTAAGGTGGATGCAGACGACGATTGTGTGTTGTTTTTACCCTTACCGCAGCCGGCCATAACAGCTGTTAACAAAACAATCATGACAAGGCAGGCTAAAACGATGTAATGATTTGTTTTCATAAAAAACCTCCCGACATTGCCGCGCATTGCGGCGACACTTTAAATCATGTTCAGCACCAGACACCAGGTGTTTCGAGGATGAAATGAGATATTCCAAAGCTCAGATCTTTCACTTCTTCAGTGTCTTGTAATTAAGATTATCGAAAACGTTTTCAATCCTGATAAATGAATTCTATCACATTATTGACATTTTGGAAAGCCTGATGGTATTATATTGATGTTGATAAGAAGACTTTATGGGTGTTTTTTCTTCCAAAGCCCTGGTATTGTTGATATATTAACAAATCAGACACTGGAAATATACCGTTGTCTGACATAAAAAAATAACTTCTACATAGGAATAAAAATTAAGCGAAAACGATTTCGATCGGGGAGGTTCTGCGTGGTCACACTGAAGCAACTTTCCAGGATATGCGGCATGTCGGTTTCCACCGTGTCAAAGGCGATAAACGGTCAACCCGATGTCAGACCGGAAACGGCCGAACGCATCCGTCAGGTAGCGCGTGATTTGGGGTATCATCCCAATGCTGCCGCACGCTCATTGAAGACGAACCGATCCTACAATATAGGCGTACTATTTGCCGATCACATCAACCACGAATATTTCACAAATGTTTTGGACAGCATCCGCGACACCGCCATGGATTTTGGTTACGATATCACATTCCTCTGCAGTCGAATTGAGAATTCAAAAATCAGTTTTTACCGTCACGCCGCTTACCGGAACTGTGATGGTGTGGTCATTGCGCAGGCGCGTTTTGAGGACCCTTATATCGTTGAACTTGCTACAAGTAATCTGCCGATCGTCGTATTGGACCATGTTTTTCCCGGAAGAGTTTCGGTGATGTCTGAAAACGTGCGGAGCATGGTCGAAATCATCCGCTACGTCGTCGGCATGGGTCATCGGAAAATCGCCTTCATACACGGTGAAGAACGTGGTTTCGTCACCCAGGAACGCATTGCCGGGTTTTATAAGGGCTGCATGGAAATGGGGATTCGTACGCCCGAAGAATATATCGTCAAGGGGAAGTACCATCAGCCGAAGGAAAGCGGACTGGCGACAAGAATGCTGCTCTCTCTTCCAACCCCGCCCACATGCATTCTTTATCCCGACGATTATTCCTATCTCGGCGGGTTAAGCGAGATCGAGAAGCATGGCTTGAATGTTCCGCAGGATGTAAGTGCGGTGGGCTATGATGGAATCCATCTTTCAACACTCCTGCGTCCGAAGCTTACAACTTATCGGCAGGATGCTGAGAAAATCGGGAAAGAAGCTGTTATCAAGCTCATCGAGCAGATTGAACAGCCGGGATTGAATCTGGACGAACATATTATCGTAAAAGGGGAGCTTCAACTGGGGGACACTGTGAAGCGGATTGTTGAAACTTCTCCGCAATCTTTTTAACCGCAGAGGATAGAACCGTTAAGGTGATATCAGATATAAAGTGAAAAGTGAAAGGAGAAAAAAGATGAAAAGAAGATTAATAGCTCTATTAACTGCACTGGTTGTGCTGATTTGCATGGTACCTGTCAGTGTTAATGCAGCCACCAGCAGCGAGGAAGCGTATCTGATGTATGCGGATTCCTCCTGGACGTATCAGTATTGGGGTTCTGACCCCGGCAACGGTGTGAAAGCGACAACGGCGAAAATAAAAGGCAGCGGTGATTACAAGGTTGGTCTTGATTTTACAGGAACAGCCGATAAAGCGGCAAGCGGAATTGCCTTTACCGCTATCGGCATCAAAACAGGTGAGTTTACATACCCCAATGCGACCATTGAAGTGAAGTCAATCAAGATCAACGGTGAAGCGGTTGCATTTACAAAGGGCTATACCAGCTCGGACGACGCGATTACCACCCGCCTGAACATATACAACGAGTGGGTGGCGGAGCTTCCTTCCGATGCCAGAAGCTTTGATGGCGATATAACCGAATCCAAAGCAGTCATCGTGGACAAGGCAGCCTTCGCATCTGTTAAAACCATCGAAATCTCCTTTACCCTGCATGAAAATGAAGACGAAGCTTTTCTGATGTATGCTGACGCCGGCTGGACTTATCAGTTCTGGAACGATGGCGCTGAAAGTGCTGTCGAAGCGAAGAAAGCTACCATCAAGGGCCCCGGCGAATACAAGGTCGGCCTTGATTTTACAAAGACCCCGGACAAAAAGGCCAGCGGCCTGGCATTTGCTGCAGTGGGCATCTCCAACGGCGAACAAAAATTCCCCGGTTATTGCATCACGATTAAAGACATCAAGGTCAACGGCAAATCGATTGCGTTTGAAAAAGGCTATACCAGCTCGGATGATGGAATCGTGACCCGCATGAATATCTTCAACGAGTGGGTGGGCGAGCTTCCTGCCGATGCAAGATCCTCCGATGCCGTTACCGAAGGCGCCAAATGGATTATTATCGACAAAGCCGCTTTCGATTCGGTTGAAACGGTTGAGGTGACGTTTGATTATTCCATGCCCAAGGCTCAGGCGTTTATCATGTATGCGGATGCCGCATGGAAATATCAGTACTTCGGCGATCCGGTCGATACTGGAATTGTTGCTACGGATGCCACGGTAACCGGAGCAGGCTCTTACAAAGTAGCACTCGACTTTACAAAGACAGCCGATAAAGTCGCATCGGATATCGCATTTACCGCTCTCGGTATCAAGGGTGGTGACGTTACACATCCCGGTTGGTACATTCGCATTGACTCCATCAAGATCAACGGTGAGGATGTAGCGTTTACGAAAGGTTATACAAGTTCGGACGACGGTGTAGAAACCCGTATGAACATCTTCAACGAGTGGGTGGGTGAGCTTCCTGCCGATGCGCATTCCTTTGATAAAAACCTGGACGATGCAAGTGCAATCATTGTTGACAAGGCGGCGTTTGCTTCCGTTAAGACGATGGAAGTTGCATTCACCTATATCCGGGGAGAAAAGCCTGTCAAAGCTGCTGCAGCTGAAATTGATGTGGAAGCAGCATTGGCTGCCGATTACAACGTATACTTCGGTATCCAGACAGAAACCTACATTTTCCGTAATGCCTGGAATGAGCCGAATTACGGGAAGGAAACGGATAATTTCAATCATTTGACCGGGTGGGATGCCGAAGGCAACCAGGTTGATTACGGCGGAACATTTACCGATGCCGTGATTGATGGGAACGGCACCTATACGGTTGGCGTAAAACTGGGTGACATGGCGCTGGGTACTGATAAATCGATACGCATGCTCTTCCTTTCAACCGATATTCCCAGCCAGCTGATCGATCAGGGTCTGGTTACGATCAGTGATGTAAAAACATCCATCGACGGTGGCAAAGGACAAACGGCATTCACGGCCAATACGTCCGGTGATCTCCTGCAGCTTGACATCCTGAACGAATATACCTCAACTGGTGTGGAAGCTATTCCGTACACCATGCCAACCAAAGATGTTACCATTTCCTTTACACTTGCCGGCTTCAGTAAGGATTCTGCCGCACAGGCGCAGCCCGAAGCAGCACCGACCTCTGCACCGGAAGCCACAACCGCTCCTGCTGTGGACACATCCGCACCTGCTGATGTTCCAACAGCACAATCCAACAGCGGCACAATTATTGCAATCGTGATCGGTGCTGTTGTTGTTATCGGCGGTGTTATATTTATCGCCGTTAAATCCGGGAAAAAGAAGAATGGCTAATAAACCATAAGGCCGGGTGCGGTCCCCCGAAAAGGGGATCGCACCCTTACCGATTTTTCATCACCTTTACGATATTCTATCGACCCTTATTATCGTAGAAGGAGAAAGACAAAACATGGATAATATTATTACAGCAAGAAAGCCCATCAATTTATCGGTCATACTATACGGCGCTCTTCGCATACTCGCGCTCTGCGCAGGGTTTTTTATGTTTTTTCCCGGGTTTAATCCGGGGCGTATTTCACTTTTGATCAATAAAAATATATCACTCTTTACCACAGCATTTTCCTTTTCCAACCTTACGACGAAATTTGCCGCCATGTTCAAGCAGGGCGTGGTTGATAAATCGACGTTTGTATTGCTAAGCATTGCATCGGCTGTCATGGTTCTTGGAATCATCGCATGTGGGATCGGCGGATGCATGTCTTTGGGCAACAACCGGATGAAATCCGGCGGGATTTGGTTCACTGCCATCGGATCCCTCACCATGGCCGCAGGGCTTGTCGGTATATATCTGTCCTATCTGCAGCTGTTGGATTCAAAAGGGGCGAAGCGGGCACAGGCTGTTTTTCCTTCAGGTTTTTATTTGTATGCGGCGCTGGTTGCACTTATGCTGCTGATTAGTGTTTCGATCCTTTTGTTCAGGCGTCCGGCCGTGATCGAAGCCAAAATGGAGATGCCGGAAAAATATTCTCTTTTCCTGATGCTTCTGCCGATTATTTTATTGACCTTCGTTTTTTTCTACCTTCCTCTTTGGGGATGGCGCTTCTCCTTTTTTGATTATACAGCCGGCGGGACTTTAAGCGCTGATAAGTTTGTTGGTTTCAAATGGTTTACGATCCTGTTCCAGAACCCCGCCGCCGTTCAGGATATTGTCCGTGTCATGCAAAATACCCTGGCGATGAGCGGTCTGGGCATTCTGACAAGCTGGGTGCCGATGGTTTTCGCGATCTTCCTGAATGAAATCCGCAGCAGCCGCATTAAACGAATTGTTCAAACCTTAACCACGATCCCGAACTTTATCAGCTGGGTACTGGTTTATGCCATCGCTCTGGCGATTTTCAGCACAAATGGCTTCGTAAACTCCTTCCTTTCCTTTTTTTCAATCAACTCGCAGACGAATTGGCTGATGAGTGCCGATCATACCTGGTTGAAGATGCTTTTGTGGGGAATGTGGAAGGGGCTTGGCTGGAGTGCGATCATTTATATCGCAGCAATTTCAGGCATCGATCCTCAGCTGTTTGAAGCCGCGAAAATAGACGGAGCCGGGCGTTTTCAACGGATGTGGCACATCACCGTTCCAAGCCTTATGTCAACCTATTTGGTGCTCCTGCTGCTGACGATTGCCGGAGCCCTCTCCAACGGGATGGAACAATACCTGATGTTCTCCAATGCGGTGAACAAGGAATCGATAGAAGTACTGGATCTGTATGTGTATAATATCGGGATAGACGGAGGCAGAATTCCGCTTTCGACCGTGATTGGAATGAGCAAATCGCTTGTCAGCATCACGCTTCTATTCTTTGCGAATAAGATGTCGAAGATGGTTCGCGGAGAAAGCATCATTTGATGGTGTTCCGGAGGGTCTTCGAAGAATCGGCTTTAAAGACGGCCAGCTGTTGAATTTAGTAAAACGATGAATTTCCCTGACGGCTATCAGGAGGTGGAAGATGAAACATTCAGACGGAAATCCGATAAAAACAGAAAACACAACACATCGCCGGCAAAAGAAAGGCCTGGTATTCGATATCATCAACATTACGGTGTTCGGGCTGTTCACGCTGCTTTGTGTTTTCCCGTTCTATTATCTGTTCATCAATACGATTTCCGACAACAACCTTGTTACAAAGGGTGCGATCACATTTTATCCCATCGGCATCAATATTTCCAATTATATCGCGCTCAAGGAAGTCAATGATCTGGTCAACTCCTTTATCGTAACGCTTACAAGAACGATTTTCGGGACAGCGCTGATGGTAATGGCCAGCGCTTTTGCGGGATACCTCGTCACAAAGAAGAACTTATGGATGAGAAAATTCTGGTATCGTTTCATCGTCATTACGATGTATTTTAACGCAGGCCTGATTCCGTGGTACATGAATATGCTGATGCTGGGTTTAACGAACACCTATCTGGCGTATATTATCCCCGGTATCGTTGCGCCATTTAATATCATTCTGGTAAAAACCTATATCGAGTCGATCCCGGCTGAACTGGAAGAGAGCGCATTCATTGATGGTGCATCGAATTTCACAATTTTCCGAAAAATTATATGGCCTCTTTCAAAACCCATTCTGGCTACGATTGCGATCTTCGGCGCGGTTGGAAACTGGAATTCATTCCAGGATTCGCTGATCCTGATGAAAGGTGCACCGCAGCTGTTTACGCTGCAGCATCGTCTCTACGTTTACCTTGTCAAGGCATCCGACCTGGAAGCTGTAATGGCAGGCGGCGCAGGGATGACGAATGTTCTGGAAAACTCGCTGAACTCAAAGGTTGTGAAGTACACCATTGCAATGGCAACAATCATGCCGATCCTTCTTGTTTATCCGTTTATGCAGCGGTATTTCGTGAAGGGCATTATGCTGGGCGCAGTGAAGGGGTGAGAGGCAGGGGTCCTGGAAGCATTTAATTTATTATCATGAAAGGGTGTTGGGAATGAAAAAAGTGAAAGGAATCAAACGGGTTGGATTGATCATTCTGAGTGTGGCGATGCTTGTTTCGATGATGCTTGGAACCACTGCCTGCAGAAAAAAGGAAAAGGACACAAACGGTCAATCGACTGTCGAACCGTCAAAGGGCGGCAAGAGCGGCAATGATGAGCTGATCACACTGGATGTTTACAGCCAGCTCGCAAACTGGAATGGAATGCAGACGGGCTGGTACGCTGCACTGTTGAAGGATAAATTCAACGTTCAGCTGAACATCATCAACGATATGGAAGGCACCTATGAAACGCTGCTCGAAGCCGGAGACATGGGTGATATCGTTGTCTGGGGCGATAACGGCAGGGATTATAAGCAAGCGATCGACCTCGGGCTGCTTTACAGCTGGGAGGAAGGCGATCTCCTTCAAACCTATGGACCGGTAATCTGGGAGAAAGCACAAATCGCTCTGGAGACAAACAGAAAGATTTCCGGGGACGGAAATATTTATGGTCTGGGCCATAATCTCGCTTCCAGCAAGGAAGACCATCAGAGCTTCTTTTACACCTGGGATCTGCGGTGGGATCTTTACAAACAGCTTGGTCACCCGGAAGTGAAGGATCTCGACGACTACTTAGAGGTGTTGAAGCAGATGAAAGAAATCTGCCCGACCGACGAAAATGGCAATGAGACCTATGCCGTATCGCTGTGGCCTGACTGGGACGGTACCATGGTCATGTATGTTAAGGCATTTGCGACGGCCTATTTTGGCTATGACGAACAGACGATAGGGCTGTATGACCCTGCAACAGGCCAGTTGTATGATGAACTGATGGAAGATGGGCCTTACCTGAAGATGCTGAAGTTTTTCAACAAGCTTTATCAGAACGATCTCCTCGATCCCGATTCCATGACGCAGACATACGACCAGATGTCGGAAAAGGTAAAGGCTGGCGGGACCTTCTTCTCCATTTTCAACTACAGCGGATCCTTTGCCTATAACACAAACGAACATATCGCACAGAACAAAATGATGCTTCCGCTTGTCCCGAAAGAAGCATCCCCGGCTGTTTATGGAATGAGCCTGCTCGGCGGCAACCGTATTTGGTCCATCGGAGCGAATACCGAGTATCCCGAGCTGTGCATGGAGATCCTCAACTGGCTTTATACACCCGAGGGAGCGATGAGCATCTGGTATGGAATTAAAGATTTAATGTGGTATTATGATGAAAACGGCAAAACCTGCTTAACCGAACTCGGCGAAGCGTGCAACAACGACCCGCAGTATGATCTCGGCGGTGTGGAATGGACGAGCAAGGAAACCGGAAAAACATACAAACTTGGAGCCAGCTTTACCGACGGTATGCTTCAGCTGAATAATACCACCTGGGTGATCGACGCGATGAATCCCGAGTCGCAGGAACCCTACAACAGGGATCGGTGGGCCAGTACGATGGGGAAGGTCAAATGTGATCTTGAACAGGATTGGTTCGATTTTACAGGGGTTGATAACATCCAGGATTATATGGAGAGCGGAAACTACACGTTAGTTCCCGGAACATCCTATTCAGAGCCTAAGCGCTCCGACGAACTGGAACTGATCTGGACCCAGGTGATGCAGGCCGTTGCCAAAAAATATTCCTGGCGTGCAATCTATGCCAAGAGCGATGCAGAGTTTGATTATCAGGTGAAAGAGATGATCAAGGTCTGTAAGCAATATGGTTATGATAAGATTCTCGATTGGAGCCGTGAACAGGCTGCAATCCGTTACAAGCTTCAGGTGGAAGAGAATTAATCGGGAACACAAAGCTTAATAATACAACAAAAAGGAACGGTTCTGCAATGCATTCGTTGCATAGCAGAACCGTTCCCTTTTGTTGAAAGTTATTTCAGGGATTCATAAAGCAAACGGAATTCCGCACACGCTTCAGAAAAGAGATCGATCAGAACAGGATCGAAATGACTTCCTCTGCCTGAAAGCATGATGTCCATGCTTTTTTCATGAGAATAGGCTTCCTTGTAAACCCTCCTGGAACGAAGGGCATCATAAACATCGGCAACAGCCATAATCCGGGCCGACAATGGGATTTCTTCCCCCAAAAGTCCCTTGTTATAGCCGCTGCCATCCCATTTCTCATGGTGATATAAGGCAATATCCATGCCCATTTTGAGGAATTCATTTTTGTCGTATTGCGCACCGACATTCGCAAGTGTTTCATACCCTATCTGAACATGCGTCTTCATAATAGCAAACTCAGACTCGGTCAGCTTGCCCGGCTTCAGAAGAATGCTGTCGGGGATGCCGACTTTACCGATATCATGAAGCGGACTGGCTTTGTAGATCGTTGCAATAAACCTGTCATCGATTTGATCCGAATACTTTGAACCGGACCTTGCTTTTTCGGCAAGCAGACGGCAAAATCCGGCAGTTCGCTCGATGTGTGTACCGGTATCATCATCCCGGGATTCCGACAGCCTGATCAATGCATAAATCGTTGCCATTTGAGAAGCTGAAATCTCCTGGACCTTTTCTTCAACCAGCTTTTCAAGATGCTTGCTGTATTTCTCCAGTTCATCTTCAGCCTTTTTCATCTCGGTGATATCCTGAATGGTACCATAGCAATGATCGATGGTGCCCTTACTGTTTATAACAGGATTGTACCTCAGGTAAACCCATTTCAGGCGGCCGTCTTCCATCAGCAGACGGTATCTTTTTGCCCACAGCGTATCAATATAAAAAATCTGTTCATAAGCCCGGATCGCCTCTGCAACATCCTCGGGATGGACGCGTGAAAAAAACAGATTCGGAGAGGCCGGAAGGGTCGGGCTCACTTCCAGAATTTCATACAGGGACTTTGACCAAACCCATTCACCGGTATCGCGGTATACATCCCAACGGCCAAGCATGGCAATTTTTTGCGCTTCGGCAAGTGTCTCCTCGCTGTATGAAAGCTGTCTGTTCAGCACTTCAAGCTGTCTTGTAATGGAGGAATGCTCAAGAATCAAACGAGTGAGCAATTCATTTTGAATCGTATGATCAATTTCCCTGGCAAAGCTCTCAATACAATAGGCTTTCAGGATATCCTTCCTTTTTCCCGATATAAGATTATCCAGCAGTGAATCCTGTATCGTCATTGGTTTTCTCCCGAAAGCACATACTCGATACCAACATTATTAATCGCCCGCAAGTGCCGGAGGACCGTCTCAATGTCTTCTCTGGATGTGATAATGCTGCCATGCTGCGGCGCAATCCTGGCAATATCCAAGGATTCAATCACCTTCAGGGTATGGGATGAAGCCAGATTGGATGTCATAATCCTTTGATGGAACTCCCGGATCCCTTTCATGCGGCAGGCATCCTCCGGGGGACAGGTTTTTGCGTCCGGGCAGCTCCTGCAGCCGGCTTTCAGCTCCAGATTCAGTTTCCATTGATAATCAAAGCTCCCAAATAAATCGCTTGAAAACAACGTTTTTGTCTGTGTGTCATAAGTGACAAAGCTGCCCAGTTGATGACAATAGGGGGTTGCATAAAACTCGAGCCGTCTTCCCGTTTTAAAATCATAATGGTTGTTCAAATCACGAAAATCAAGCTTTTTTGTTTTTGGAGAGTAATAATGTATAAAGATATTGTTATCAGCGTGGGAAATAATCCTGAGATCTTCATTGTTGATGATGGCTTCCAACTGGGGCAGGCTGCCGCAAAGGTCCGGATCATTGTGCTGGTAAATCAGCCTTGATATCTGTGCAGGGCTAAGGCCGGTTCTGAGTATCTTCAGCATGACATTGCTGAAATCGTCCCGGCTTCCGCCATCAATCAATACGGCCTCGTCTCCTTCAACAATCAGGTACGGATTACAGTGCAGGCCTGAATTGACGTCGGAATAACCAACCCAATAGATACCCTGGGCTATCTCTACCGGCTCTTTCTCGATGGATTTGCTATGAAAACTCATGGTGAGCCCTCCCTGGAAAACAGGCCATGCTTCGATGCTGCCGCAGCCAGATGAACCCTGGCCTAACCTGCCTTTATCATGCATCCCAGCATTTCGCGTCCAAAATACTATTTTAGCATCACGCATCATAAATACCCGCATTTTTGAGTGAAATAACAGGAATAAATAACCTTCTTCGTGATACACCAACTGGTCGCAGAGGTTTTATCAATTAACTGTTTACTTATGTTAATATTGGGAGCACAAAACAATAGGAGATGGTTCTCCCGTACACTTTCTGCACGATAAAACCGCCCCCTTGTGTCTATGTTTATTGCATCTTTTATGTTATTACTGCTAGGGAATCACCATCGGCTTCTATAGCGGATCTGTCTGAATAACCTGTCCGGAGATTCCTTAACCGTAGATGAATATTCGGTAATACTGAAGTTTAACAGAAGCTGAACCGGCTTGTCCCTGAAAATCAGGTTTGTATTCCTTACGAGCTTTTCTATTTTTGCAATGACTTTTTCGGAAGTGGGTTTATTGGTCTCTGGAAGCAGGATTAAAAATGTTTCATCGTCCCACCGATCAACCGTATCTAACTTTCTGAGATTGTTTTCCAGTATATGGCCTGCAGACTGAATGATGTAATTTCTTTCATCCTGACGGGAATCGGATTTAGCTTCAT
>JAEZBW010000533.1 GCA_023426765.1 Bacillota bacterium | reverse complement strand
ATCCATGACTGCCTTCATCTGTTCGTCGGTAGCCGCATAAAATTCAAAAATCAGGCTGTTTTCATAAGTGACAATCCCTTCATCATCCTTATATGCCCCTTTTGCCTGGGTTTGCGTAAAGCCGTCCACATACTTCAGGGCGATTTCACACACTTTCCTTTCAGCTTCCTCCGATGGAATAAGCTGCGTATAAGTGTCCTGATCGTTCAGCCCGATATACATGGTGTATTTTACGGTGCCTCTGAATTGAAGGCTTTCACCATTTTGCAGCAGGCAGGCTGATAAAGGGATCGTCACCATCATGATGAAAACAAATAACAAAACCTTCTTTTTCATGCTCCACTTTCGCCCCGGCTCAGAGTTTAAACTTAAACACAATACTTTGCAGATCCTCCGCTAACTTAGCAAGCGCTTCACTGGACTTGGCGACCTCATCGATAGATGCTGATTGCTGCTCGATGGAAGCGGATACTTCTTCGGTACCGGCGGCAAATTCTTCTGAAACGGCTGATAAATCATTTAAGATTCCCACCAGTTCTTCTTTCTTAACTTCCATCATGTCACTGGACAGATTTAGCTGTACGATAACATTTTTCATTTCCTCCACAGCCTGATTGATGCCCTGGAACCTTTGGTTGGTGATCACTACACTGTCGGTTTGGGCTTGAACGATGGCTCCAACCTGATTCATCGTATTGACCATGGTTGTAGTTCTTTGTGTAAGTTCCTGAATTTCCTTGGAAATCACATTTGCAAAACGGTTCGACTGTTCGGCCAGATGCCTGATTTCATCAGCCACGACAGCAAAGCCCCTCCCCGATTCACCGGCTCTGGCCGCTTCTATCGATGCATTCAGCGCCAGCAGGTTGGTTTGTCTGGCGATGGTTCGAATCATTTCACTGCCTTCCTGAATATTGCCTACACTGACACTGGTGTCATGAATCGCACTAAAAATAACCTCTGCCGCTTTTTTGCTTTCATCAGTTTTCTGCGTAAGATCTTCCAGGATTTCCATTCCTTCATTCTTCAGACGGTTCACTTCAGAAGCAGAGTTGTTCAGGTTTTCCATATTCGATCTGTCTTGGGCGATCAGATTGCTTAGTTCGTAAATATTCTTAGCGCCTTCCTCGGTTTCCTTCGCCTGGTCGGAAGCGCCTCTGGCGATTTCCTCAACTGCGTTGGCCATTTGAATCGAAGAATCTGAAGACTGCTGCGAAATGGAGGTCAGTTCTTCCGAGGATGCGGCAACATGCTGTGTTGTATCTGTAACCTTGCGGATTAATGCAGCGATGTTCTCCCTCATTCCGGAAATAGCGGAACCGATTTCTCCTATTTCATCCTTACGTCGGTTTATTTTGTCAACCCCGTTCACATCGGTATCCTGTGTAAAATCATAGTTTGACATTCTGTCAACCATAGTCAGAAGCTTTCGGATGGGCTTCGATATGAACTGGCCCAGGAATACGCCGGCCGCAATCCCAAGGATGAGAAATACCAGGGTGACAATAATAATATTCAGCTGCATCTTTCTTAACGGAGCAAAAACATCCTCATCATAATTCACAACCCCTATGGACCAATTCGTATCCGGGATGGGGGCCATGGCGGTGAACCGTTTATCCCCGTTATATTCATATCGTAAGACACCCTCGTTGCCGATACCAAGCTTTTGAAGTTCAATCCCGAAATTTTTCAAAGCGCCATTTTCTTCAATTTGCTTAAACGCATTGACCTGATTCTGTACAAGCTCCTCATTCGGGTGAGCATAAAATGTCCCATCCGAACCGATAATAAACGCATATCCTCTTTCACCCATGGTGATGTTATCGGTAATGTCCCGTAAACCATTATAATTTCTTCTGGCGATCAATACACCGATGACCTTTCCTTCGGATTCAATGGGCACTGCATACATCAGCACGGGAACCCCTATCACTTTGCTGATGATGATGTCTGATACGTTTGATTCTCCCGCAAAAGCTTTTTTAACATATTCTCTGTCTCCAAGCTGAGCCGTATCACCGCCTGCAACATACTTTGCGGTACCATCGGGCTGAACGACAGCCATATCGAGATAGTCCAGGCTTTCCAGCTTATCACTTAGAAAACTTTTTTGCTGTTCCCAGTTCATTGAGACCATGGCATCGTTCAGGGTCAGCACCTGAAGAATCTGCAGCCGCAGGGTAATCACCGTATTGATACGTTTAGCGCCCTGATCCGCCATTTCTATCATGTTATCTTCCTGCTGTCCGGTAATACTGTTTGCACCGGTTAAAAGGCTTGTAAGGCCAATACTCACTGAGATGACCAACACAATTGAGGCTGCAAACAAGGTGATCTTTTTGGAAATACTTAACTTCATACAATTTCTCCTTTTTTTCCTTACCATGCTGCAAACAGAAATCGGCTCACAGGTTTGGAATTTTTTCGCCGATATCAACGCAGGCGCCATTTACAAATCATTTCGCGTTATGAATCAACCGAGTTTGCATGGTTGAGACACCCAATAAAATGTGTGGTTTATTATATACCACGTTTTTTTCGCATTAACACATAAATCTCCACAGAATCGAATTTATTGATCCACTCCCGGTTTTTCCCTTCTTACCGGCACTTGACAACAGCCTGGATGGGGTTCAGCCGGTAAGGCACCCCGTATTCTCACTCGAAGACGCCGTTGCGGCAGGTCAGGATCGGAAGCCTGGAAGCATCGGTTACCATCGCGCCGCTTTCGGTAAAAGCAATGCGGCGGCCAATTCCCTGATAACCCTGCGGAAATAAATCTGTAATCTGCAACTTTATTGTGAAAACCCGGAATAAGACCGAAGAACCCTCTCTGTTTCAGGTCATCTGCACAGCAAGGCATGGCGAATACACCTCTGAGCAAACTTCCTGAATGCGGGAAAAAATTATGTGCATATTTGTTTTCATAACTGTCCCAAAGTGGTATAAATAGATGAAGCCTTTTTCATCATCAGGCAATAAGCCCGGAAAACGAATATGGTGAAGTCATTATCGTGGAAAGAGGTAAGCCTTATGAGTGTGGAAAATCTAAAAGCCTTCGGTGTGAAGGTTGTTGAAGACAAGGAACTGAACCTGAAAGCCAAAGAAGTTGGTCTGAACAATATTGAAGGCATGATCGAACTGGCTAAAGAATACGGATATGACATCTGTGTGCAGGACTTCATGAATATCGCCAAAGATATGGAATCTACCGATGAACTTAGCGACGACGAGCTGGAGCAGGTATCAGGAGGCACATCAGTAGTTGCTGCCGCTGCCTGTGTCAGTGCAGCTGCGGCGGTTACATCCTGTACCGCGCAGGGCGGTTGGTAAGTTCATTATCCTGTGTGACAAACATTAATTTCACATCGGTCAATGGCTTCACCATATCCTTTCCATTCTTCATTTTCAGCTTTCGCAGAACAATTTCATTTAGAGGGCTATAACATGAGCGATAAGAATACCAACAGTTACATGAAGGTCCTGAATGCCTTTACACAGGAAGAGTTGAATCAAATCTCCCAGATTAAACGTTTTTTCGAATGCTATGATGGAGACGCAGATTTTCGCATTGCGGTCAATTCGGGCCATTTCAGTGATGAACAAATCCACAGGATGAAGCAGATCGGCATAGAGTTCGATCCGGATGAAATGTCACCGCTGTGGAAAAATCCTGACGCAGTAAGGGACTACCTGTTACAGAACGTCGGAGATTCATCGCAAATGCAGTCATCGGTGCTGCACAACTATCCTCTTCTGGAGCTTTGGCTGCGTTTTGCTTTTCTAAGAAAAATGCAGTACAGGGATGTTTGCATTCACCGTTCTCCTCCGTCGAAAAGCACCCGGTATCAAAAATGGCGCAGCCAGCGTATTGCATCCGCTGAAAGCGAGCTGGGAGGTTTCAATCATTTTATTGATCACCCCACTCTGGCCATCGAGCTGACAGACGGCTGCAGCGTTCAATGCTGGTTCTGCTCGTTTTGCGCGGGGAAACTGAAGGCCGTACTGGATTATGAGAAGGACCGGTCTTTTTTCAGGGACATCGTCAAAGCCTGCACCGATATTTTCGGACAGGCCGCAGGGCTGGCCCTGCTGTATTATGCGACGGAGCCTTATGACAACCCGCATTATATTGATTACATGAAGGATTTCGCCGAGATCACGGGCTCGGATGTCTGCACCTCCACCGCTGTTTGCGCCGATAAAAAATGGATTGATGACCTGATCGCTTTTTACCGGCCGAAGAATCTGCCCTGGCCAAGGTTAAGCGTCCTGTCCCCCGGCATGCTGCGAAAAGTCCATGACAATCATACCCCACAGCAGCTGATGCATGTGAATATGATCATGCAGATGAAGGACAGCGAACGGCAAAAGGTATCCGGCGGGCGGATTTTTGAGCAAAAGCAGGACATGCGGGAGCGCGACAGCGCCAACTATTTGCAGGATGTTATCCCGCAAGGCACCATCGCCTGTGTTTCGGGCTTTTACATCAATCTTGTCACAAGGGTCATCAAGCTGGTCAGCCCCTGCTATACTTCAGAGCGATGGCCTTTGGGATACCGCATTTTTGATGAAGCCGCCTTTGAAACGCCGGAGGATCTTCACCGGATTGTAACGCAGATGATCGATCGGAACATGCCCGAAGCTCCTCCCGAAAACATGCCGTTGAAGCTGCGGGATGATCTGATCTGCAAAACCTTTGAAGACGGGTTCGATTTATTATCTCCCAATCAAATTCATCACTTCCGGGGAAAGAGTGTATTCCGGTCTCT
Organism: Bacillota bacterium; assembly: GCA_023426765.1. GTDB lineage: Bacteria > Bacillota > Clostridia > DSM-8532 > DSM-8532 > JAAYJG01. The sequence goes on along the minus strand of JAEZBW010000533.1, from coordinate 16,510 downwards.
GGGAGGTATTTTAACGGGTTTGCCGATGACCTTCGGCGATGCGCTGAACACGCTGGCCAGTTCCGGAACGCATGGATTTTTTGAAGCTCATGCGGCATTGAACAATCTGTTTCACAACGGGTTTTTAGACGAAACCGTATATTCGGCAAATCCATGAACCACACGGCCTCGTTCCATGCATGTTTTACCCATGCGCTGCCGGAGGATGATGCACGATGGAATGTGACAAATATCAGACAAGCCTGACAGCAGATTTGAACTTAATATATGAAACCATACCCTCCGAGTTGTTGAACGATGACGGTTATCACAGACTAACCGCTGTTACCGACATGCTTCCGGCTGCACTGACCAATTTCTGGGGTCTGGAAAGCCGGTTGCATGAATCTGCTCCCTTAACCGATATTCTGTTTGAAATTAAAAGAAATACCACAGGACACAGGCTTCTGACAGGCGAGTGTGCCTCCGGCCTGGATCAGTTGTGCCGGATGCATCCGATTTGGCAGCAAATCAGGAGATTTGCCTCACATTGGCTGCAGGATCAATCCCTGCTGAACAGCCACATCCTGAACCTGTGGCTGGAGTTTGACACTGAAAAGCCGGTATCCCCCGAAGCCGCAAGTGAGCTTATCGGTCAGCCCTCGGTTTTTCTGGGCTTTCGCAGCGCGGATTTGACGATTCACCAGCTGCGCGAGCTTTTATTACAATCCGGCGAATTGCTGCAATTCCCGGCAGAAACTCTGGATAAGCTTGTTTCTTTCATCGGCAGCATCCCCCCGCCCGGACAGCTGTTTCAGCTTGGTTCCATGCTTGGGAGGCCTTGCCGGGATGTAAGGGTCTGCATCAATAAATTAAGTGTCCATGAAATACCGGATTGGTTGGCCGATATGGGCTGGCAGGGCGACACAAGAGCATTAAAGGCGGCTTTAGACGTACTTACGCCTATGGTTCGGACAATGGCGGTGGATCTGAACCTCACCGAAACCGGGATATCTGAAAAAATCGGCATAGAGTGTTATCTGGACTGGGATCGGAAGGACCTCCATCCATGGTCCTGTTTATTGGACAGGTTGGATGATTTCGTCTGTATTCATCCGTCAAAGCGCTCCGGACTTCTGCGGTACCCTGGCGACCTTCCCCTTCCTGCTTCCCGCAGAAAGGAATCCTCAGACACGCTAAGCCTGCTGCTGTTTAAAATGATCCATCATATCAAGCTGGGGTTTCATAGCAGCGGCATGGAGGATGCCAAGGCATACCTGGCTGTTTATCGGCCCGGGATTCAGCCATCCAACAACTGGTTGGTTGAGTAGTAAGCAAAATCTATCGGAGGTTCTTCATGAAAAGAATCCTGTTTATCAATCCGCCGGTGGTCTGCGTGAATGAATGTCAGTTGGGCTGGTATTCGTTTGCACATCCCACCAGTATTCTGAAATTGATTGCCTGGCATAGGCTGCAGGGAAATGAACCGGCCTTTATCGACTGTATGGATTACGATGGCGGGAGTACTCCCGGCACCGCTGAAACACGAAAAAATACAGTCATAACAGAACCAGGCGCGAATATACCTCGAAGTGGCAGTGGTAATCTATCACAGAAAAAAACATCCATCGCGGAACCGAGCGCAGATATACATCGAAGTGACAACGATAATCGCTCACAGAATAACATAACCATTACGGAACCCGTCGCCGACAAACCCGCCTGGCAATCACAGCCTTATAAAAAGCTTCCTTTGGGATCAAGCCGATTAAGGCTGTATATAGACACCCACATTTTGGGGAAAACCATGCACTGGCTGGAGGGTGAGCTGAAAAAACAGACAACGCCTGATGAGATCTGGGTATCCTGCCACATGACCTTTAACAATGAGTTGGCTCATGAGACCATCCGCACCGCTAAAAGAGTCTTTCCGGAAGCCGTTATCCGCCTGGGAGGCAACTATGCCACATTATTTCCCGAGGAAGCGCAGAGCAAGAGCGGCGCGTCAGTTTTCAAGGGGCTGTTCGCCGGGGCCGAACTACTTTTCCCGGACTACTCCCTGTTTCAGGGGCCTCTGGATTATATGGTGTTTCAACTGGATCTGGGCTGTGACAATCATTGCTCTCATTGTGTCAACAGCTTATTGCATCAGGAGATCATCCGGCTGAATGTTCCTGCTTTGGTGCAGGATTTGAAACTGAAGAAGGAACGATATGGTGTCTCCCATTTTGTAAATATCGACCCAAATGTCGCGTGTTTTGATTTGCAGGATTTTTTGCAGGAGTGTATTCATCAGAAGCTGGATGCAAGCCTATATTTTTACGGCGGTATACAGCCTGACAAAGTAACACCGGAATTAGCTTCCATCATGCACGAGGCCGGTGTAAGGGGCCTCACCCTTCCCCGTGAACTGGAAACCGATTCCAACAGACAACTGCAAAAAAGCTATTCGCCGGGAAGCTTCTACAATGCCGTGGATAGCTTTCAGAAGGCCGGCTTTGATCTATCTGATTTTCATTGCTCCTTTCCGGTTGGTTTTATGGACGACAACCTGATTGAACTGACAACGATCATCCGGGAGATTCGCGATATGGGTGCCATCCCTGAAATCGCCCCGGTCGCATTTGTGCCCGGAACTCCTGAATACCGGCGGCACGCTCCTCTTCTTCACGGGAAGACACTGGTAGAACTGAACTGGGCATTATGGCCTGCCCTGGACAGCACTGATGCAATCACCACTCATGCCATATTGTATAATGCAGCCCACGGCAACAGGTTTAATAAACCCTGGAGCCTGAAATCTGCTGTGCGGGATCACAGGAACGAATAACCCGAAAAGGATGTGTATCTATGTCCAATCTGAACGCACTTCTGGCCAAATCCATCATGGCATACAGGCGGGGCCTGAACCAACCGGTGCCGCTGTTGGATGAAACCGGCGGGCCATCTCTGAAAAAACAGGCTGCAGACTGCATTCAATCTTCAGCTTCGGCAGAGGAGCAAAATACTTTTCACACGATTATGCATCTTCTGAACCTGGCGGATAACCTGCGTGCCCAAAACCTGTTTCAGGCATCCGAAAACACCTTGATTGAAGCAGGTAAATTACTGGAAAGGGAGACTGAATCCCGGCTGCTGCATTTGTTATGTTCAGCATTCATACTGCAAGCGCAGGCTGAGCTTTCATACGATATGCAAAACTATCCGCATACAGGCGAAACCATCCTGGAAGCGCTTTCCATGGTTCAGTTGCTGGAACAGGAATATTCCATTGCCTTTTTACATATCCTCAGGCTGCAGCAGGTGCTGATCTATATCAGGGTTTGCCGAAAGACAGGCGAAACAGGTCTGGCTATGCAGCTGTGCGGAGAGGCAATTTCCTATCTTGCAGGTTGTGGCAGCCATCTGCAGATATCAGCAGGATGGGCGCCAAGCCTTGTACAACAAATCCATGAATCCTCCCGGCAAGCCTTAACCGCTCAGTTTGCCAGTGAAGCGGGTATGGTTCTTGCTGCACTGTGGGAGAAACAGGCTGTGGCACTCTTCTCAGAGTTTACCGCATGGAAGCTCTTTTCCGATCAGGAACTATTAAAAGAGATATTTACCTGGGGACAAATGAAAAGCGCTTATCTGAACGGAGATTATACAACCTTCCTTACAATATGTGCAGACTTTCTAAAGGCCGGACGGAAGGAAACCCTGCTGTGGGACACGGCGGTAATGGATTTATGCCGTTGTTGTCTGCTTCTGAAGCCTATACAAACTGCAGCATTCTTAAAGGAGGTTGCCGACAATACCGAAAAAATGCGCGATGTCCCTCCTGGAGGATATTCGCTGCCCACACAGATCTCATACAAGCGGATTTTCGTATTGAGGCAGCAATCCTACCCCGCTTTCGTGCTGCCATCTGAACTGAAGGCACAACTGTGCTCGGTTTACCCCGACCAGTCACCCAGTGATATGGGCTCTGGAGAGGAACCACAATATATCAGCCGTTCACCTTTTGTGCTTATGCATATGTCTTCGAGCCCACGCAGGTTCCATGCCTATAACGTAGGTTTGCCAAGGTCGGGCTGCTCGTCGATGATGGCTCTGTTTTCCAACTACCATTCGGTCGCCGAATATAAGGAAAGGGAATCGGTAGAACTGATTACGGCATGGAAGGATGGCTGGATCAATGAAAGCACCCTGCGGGAGTATATCCGATACCGCCATGAAATCGGGCAGCTGGAGATGGACACGGCCAGTTTCAATCATTTTTATCTGCATATACTGGTCGACGAGTTCCCGCAGGCAAAGTTCATTTTCACAATCCGTGACTGTTATTCCTGGGTGAATTCCTTCCTGAGAATGATATCGCGCTGGAAAAAACATTTTCTGGATATCGGACAGGAAATGCCCGACTGGATGTTGAATTACGGCCGGATTCTATTTGGAGAGTATGACTGGAACTGGTTCAATTCCTACGAAAACCTTCAGCAGCACCTGAACCCTCTGGTGGATATGTTTGCGAAAAGCTGGGCCGATCTGAATTCAAGAATCCTGAAGCTATTACCGCCCGAAAGATCTCTTATCGTTAAAACCTCGGAACTATCCCGCAGCCAGGCAAAGCTTGCGGATTTCATCGGTGTTCCGGTCGATACCCTCACCGAGCATCACCACATCAACATGGCCCCTGACAGCCTAAATCTCTTACAAAACTACGAAGCCACCGGGCGGGGCCCAGGTTCCTTGGCCAAATTTAGCCGCAGTACCTGAGCCCTGCCCACTGGTCAATAGTTTAACCCGTCCCCTGTCTTGTCTGTATAGATTTCTGCTATATGCCTTGCATGCACAGAACCGTTCTCTGTCTGTTGACAGAAAGCCAGGGTTCAGAATTTCACCCTGGCTTAACTGTACTTATAATGTTTTACGCATTAACAGCTTCTTGCGGTTTTTCCTTTACAACATACTGCAGTACAACGACGATGCCGATAATGGCAATTCCAATGATATCGGTCAGAAGCCTGGGTTCAATCAGCATCAGCCCCGCACCAACGGCAAGAATTCTCTGCCACCATGGAAGCTTCCGTTTCATAAAACCTTCCAGCCCTCCGGAAATAGCGAACATTCCGATCATCGAGGTGAAGATGAACTGTGCGATCTGCAAAAATGACGCATCAATCAGCAGCATTGCGGGGTTGAGCACAAACATATAAGGAATGATAAACGCGGTGATAGCCAGCCGGGTGGCAATAACACCCGTACGGATCGGGTTCCCGCCCGAGATGGCGGAACCGGCATATGCAGCCAGCGCTACCGGCGGAGTGATATCCGCAACAATACCGAAGTAAAAAACAAACATATGTGCAGCGAGCACCGGTGTTCCAGGAATTATTTTCAGAATAATCGGTGCGGTAATCGTGGCCATGATGACATAGTTTGCCGTTGTTGGAACACCCATGCCCAGAATGATACAGGCGATCATCGTCAGAAACAGGGCAAAGATATCAATCCCGCCCGAAAGCATCAGGAGGCCGTCGGCCAGCTTCAGGCCGATACCGGTTAATGATACGATTCCCACAATGATACCGGCAATAGCACAGGCTGCAGCAACACCGATGGTGTTTTTCGCCCCGCTCTCCAGAGATTCAACAAACCCTGTCGGTGTCAGCCTGGTTTCCTTCCGGAACATACTGACGACAATAGCGGCCAGAATGGCAAGACAGGCAGCACGGGAAGCGGTGTATCCGATGGACATGGTGGTGATCAGTACGACGATGGGAAGGAACAGATATCCCTTTGCCAGCATCAGCTTGAAAAACTTCGGAATGGATTCCTTCGGAAGCCCTTTCAGGCCTGTTTTTTTTGCTTCAAAATGAACCATCAGGAAAATGCCTGTAAAATACAGCAGGGCAGGAAAGATTGCCGCTACCGCAATTGTGGCATACGAGGTGTCGGTCATTTCAGCCATCAGGAATGCGGCTGCACCCATGATGGGGGGCATGATCTGACCTCCGGTGGAAGCGGCGGCTTCAACGGCAGCTGCAAAGTCTTTGTCATAACCGGTTTTTTTCATTACCGGGATGGTTACGCTGCCCGAACCGACCGTATTGGCAACAGAACTGCCGGAGTACATTCCTTCCAGAGCGCTGGAGATGACGGCAACCTTGGCCGGTCCGCCTGTAGCGCGCCCTGCAATGGAATTTGCTATATCGATAAAGAAGGTTCCGATATTTGTTTTTTCAAGAAAAGAGCCTAAAATGATAAACAGAACGATGAAGGTGGAGCATACGCCGATGGGAGTGCCGATCACACCATCCAGGGTGTAAAAGAGCGTATAGATGATTCTGTTGATGGAGTAGCCTGATGCAAATGCATAGATCACAAAGGCTGCGGCCACCACGAGGATCGGCAGGCCTACCACCCTTCTGCAGACCTCGGCAATGATTAGAACGCCGATAATACCGACAATCACATCTATTTGCCCAATACGGGTAGCTTTAACTGCAAGAGCCTCAAAATTAATCACATAATAGAAGAAGCATCCAGCACCGATAAGGCCCAGTGCCACATCATACCACGGCACAAAATTTTCCCGCTTTGCAGATTTCTTTTTTGCCGGGTAAAGCGCAAAAGCCATAAAAATGATCAGCCCCACAAAGGAAGCCCTGCGTATTTGCTCCGGCCATACGCTGATCAGGTTCATATAAAACACATAAAGGGCAAAAGCAGCCAGTATATATCGGATCACTACCCGTGGAACCCCGGAATAATGCCTTGTATTTGATTCGCGGTCATATTCGGCCATCAATGCTTCAACATTGATCTGTTCGGTTTCACCCATAGAGGTTTGAGTTGATTTTTGCATTTCAGACATTAGCCATCCCTCCTGTATTCAAAATATATACTCATTCCAAATCAGAAACTGGACATCTGTGAGAACGTCCGGAAAAGCGAATTTATCTGTTAAGCGCCGGGTTCCATAACTACGAACCCGCATGGCTATGGATATTAATCACCATGAATGCACTTTGTACAGAAACCGACTTTCCATGTCGGCTCCCACGATCCGGTTTTTCATTTGGAACCGGTATTCGTGTTCAGCAGCAGCCTTCTTTGATAAAAAAAACGCACGGTTGTGTTCTGTCCGCAAAGCTCACGCAGGCTGACCGTTTTCCCCCTGATCATCAGCGTATGATCCGAAACCGTGCCCACAATATAGGATAACCTGTCGATCCGCCGGTTGAAGCCGCTGACAATCATAGAACCGTCCGGCCCATATTCAAGCGTCTGTCCTTCTTCAACCTCTGTCTGCACGCCGGCACCAAAGGAATAGTATTCCGTCCGTACAACATAAATTTCTCCACCCTGAATTTGATAGACATCGGTAACAGGACTTTTATTCACCGAGTGGATAAACGTGATGGAGAACTCATCCCCATTGTCCATAGGATATGCGGTAATGATTTCCCCTGTATCTGCGTTTTTCAGAATAAGCGCCGGGGTGGAAAACGCATAAAGAATAAAAACGGAGGCCATGATCGTGACCACGACCGCGGCCCCCGTGAAAACCCATTTTCTTGGCATGTTTACTTCAAAACACCGACTTCTTTATAGTATTTTGCAGCGCCGGGATGAATGGGGATGGAAATACCGGAAACTGCGTAAGCCGGATCAAGCTCGGCTCCCTTTGGATGCCCTGTGGTTATTTGAGCTTTATTTTCAAATAAAGCTTTGGTCATCTTGTATACCAGATCCTCACTCAGATCATTGGATACGATATAGGTAGCTACAACGGCAACCGTCTGGGTTGCTGCATCAACGCCCTTGTAGGAACCCGCGGGGATGTCGAACTTGGTGTAGAAAGGATATTTTTCAATCAGCTTTGCAGCATGCTCGTCATCAATAGCGATAAGACTGATGGCATTGGAAGTAGCAAGCTCAACGATAGCAGTTGTCGGAGCTCCGGCAACACAGAAGAAAGCGTCGATCTTGCCATCCTTTAACGCAGTAGCGCTGTCGGCAAAGCTGAGGTTGTTTACAATAATATCATCGAAGGTGATGCCATAAGCATCCAGGATTTGGCGGGCATTGAACTCAACACCGGAACCAACGTCACCAACGGAAACGCGTTTTCCCTTCAGATCTGCAACGGAAGCAATGCCTCCCTTGGATACGATCTGACAGACCTCGGCATAACAGCCGGCCATGGCCGAGAACCCATCGACCTTTTCACCAGCAAACAGGTCGGTGCCGTTATAGGCATAGTACATGACGTCATTTTGAACAATGGCGATATCGGCTTCCTTGTCCGACACCAGATAGATGTTGGCTTTGGATGCACCGGTGGACTGAACGTCAAAGCTCAGATTTCCCACTTTTTCACCAAGGACCTGGGAAACAGTACCGCTGTAAGCATAGTATGTACCTGTTGTGCCGCCGGTTGCCATCTTCAGTGTGGTTTTAGTACCACAACCCGTCAATGCAAGTGAAAAAATTAACAACATGGCGGTGACGATAAGAAACAGATTCTTTTTCATTAGACTTTCCCCCTTGATATGAATTTTTTCTGTGACAAAACTTCAAAATCTTTTTACAGTATTACTAGTGTATAATAATCTTCAGTATTTTTCAACACTTTAACATAACAAAGTTTCACCACATGCTTCATTCTACTGAGTCTGAGTCTATATTTCCAGAGATGCACAATTATTTCCTGATAAATGGACATTGCATTTTCGACATAATTCGATTTTCTTCTTCATATGAAACGGCATCTCATTTCCCAGGTTCCATCATTTTATATTGGTATTGGTTTACTTTTTAACTCATTTGACTTGCGTACTTAATCTAATGAGTTAAGGGGAGGTTCTATTTGACTTAATTATCGACCAAATAGAACCGTCCCAGCTGACTTAATCTCTTTTCAGGTATTTTTCCAGTAGTTTCATGGCCGCTTCATATTCGTCGTTTTCATACCCGCCCAGTCCTTTTTTCCTTGTGATTTTGAACCCGGCTTTCCGATAGATGCCAATTGCTTTATAGCTCCAGGTCTGGGTATGGAGGTATGCATTCCTGTCCCCCTCCAGCTCGACCAGGTGCTTCATTCCTTTGGATACCAACGCCTTTCCCAGCCCCAGGCCCTGATATTCCGGCCTTACGGCTACCCAGTGAATCCATGGATCGCATCTGGTGCCGGTAAAGGTCCACCATACTGTCAGCGTTGCAATTTTTTTACCCTCTGCGTCTTCAATAAAGAGGCATCGTTTTATCAGCTCATCCATGTAAGTCATATAGGATTCGCGGAAATAGTACAGTGCGTCATCCTCTTTGTCGAATTCGAGTACGGAGGTTTCAATTTCCGCCCAGGCATTTTCATCTCCCGGCTTGAACAGCACAAACCGGAACCCCTCCGGCAGATCGTACTGAAACAGGGGGGTTCCCTTTTTTCTTTCCATTAGAATATTATGATAGGGTATGGATTTATCCAGCATGGTAACACCTCACAAGCAAAATGAATGTCTTCATTGATTATACAACAAAAATCAAATTGCATGGTAAAACTGTGTTTGGAAAAAGCCGGCGACTCGTTCAGTTGAAACGAACAGCCCATATTTTCACCGGGTAATATGCACAATGGACTATCTTCGCCCAGGAAAAAAGAGCCCCCGCTTGGAAAAGCGAAGGCTTCATTTTCCCTGTTTTCTTGTTTTCCCAGTGAACATGCCTATACTCAAGCAGGAATGCTCTACCGGTTCTCCGGAAAGCTTCTGAACGTGATGAAATTCCCGTCCGGATCTTTAAAATGAAAGGATTTTGCTCCCCAAGGCCACACTTTCGGTTCTGTTGGCTGACAAATATTCAGCTGCTTTATACGCAGGTATTCCCTGTCTGCATCATCCACATTAAAACCGATGAACACAAAACCGGAACCGGAACCGGTAAAGTCAAAGCCCATATCGGTTTCGGCGGCAGCTTTTTTGTAGATGGCAATACCAAGCCCACCTGCTGCAACAACGCTGTGGATGCTGTCGCCTTCGGCCTGTACATTGAATATGCTTTCATAAAAATGAACCAATGCCGGTACATCTTTTGTCACAAGGCAGATATCAGAAAACTTCATAGAGTACTTCCTCACTTTTTAACCATTATACCGCAGGAAACATGACAGCTGTTTGTCAGGTTGGTTTTTCCAGGAAACAAACCTCGAAGGGCAAATGTTCAAAATGTTTTACGGCTGTTTCCACAAAACCATATTGGAGGTACCAATTCTTCAGCTTCGTGTTTTCATTGATGATCCCAATGGAAACCTTTTTCCCGCCGTTTTCCCTGACATAATCAAATACAGTATCCATCAGCTTTCTGCCGATACCCCCATGCCTGTACTCAGGCAGCACGGCCAGCCTTTCCATATAGAAGGTTCCCTCGTTTGCTTCCTGTGCAGCAACAAACCCAACACAGGATTGCTCATCGTAAGCTCCGAACATGGTGGCGCCCTTATCGCGCATCTTTTCCAGAGAATCTGCACCCAAAAAAGCCGGATTGGTGGGTGCGTTCTCCTTTGTCAGATGAAACTCGTCAGCCACCGTGATGAACGCATTCCGGATGACGCCTGCGCACTCTTCTAAATCTCCGTTTACTCTTCTGATAATCATATAACCGCACCTGCCTTCCAAGCTCTACATTAAACATCCCTGTACCTCGTTAAAAAGTGGGATCAATTTTTATCCTGTTCTTTTCATAAAAGAAGTTATGATGAAGCTCTTCATCATTTCTCACCCTTGTACGCATACCTGAAATTGATTGGCGGCGAGGTTACCGATATGTAAGTAAACTCTTCGGTGCCGGAGTTTGTGATGCCGTGTATATCACTGTCGGCGAACCGAACCACATCTCCCTCATTGAATTCCCTGGTCTCATCATTTGCCAGCAGCAATGTTCCGGTTCCCTTCAGCGCTATCCATATCTGTTCCGAATGATCATGCCTGTGCCTGGCGTTAGTTTTCCCCGGATACACATTCACCCTGGTAATCGTGATGCGTTCCGAACCGGAGTTCTCATTCCACAACAACTGGTGCGATTCCTGAAAGTCGCTTTTTAAAACAACGATATCCTTTTTTTGAATAAAGTCCACTGGAATTCCTCCTTTGATCCACCGTTGAGACCCCTGTCTTACCGGTTTCTCAACAGGTTTGCAGTTTTCAGATGTTTTACCAGGATTGCTGCTTGTCTTAACCGCCTGTCCCGGTTGATAATATCTCCGTATCCGAATACTTTAGCAGACTAACCCCCAACAGAACCTGGCTTATCATAATGTTCAAAATACCAGTCGATCAGTTTTCTCGAGATGCTCAGTCTGGATGGCAACTCGGGATATTTCCCATTCCCGTACCAGCCGGCATCATTAATTTCAACCCCGTCAACCCGTATCTCCCCGCCGGCATAATCAGCAATAAAACCTATCATCAGGGAATCGGGATAGGGCCATGGCTGGCTGGAGAAATACCGGATATTCGTGACCCGGATGCCGACCTCCTCCATGATTTCTCTTTGAACAGCCTCTTCCAGTGTCTCACCTGGTTCGACAAAGCCGGCGATCAGGCTGTACATATTGCTTTTAAAACGGTTCGAGTGAGCCAGCAGTATTTTCTGATCCCGAACCACCACTGTGATGACTGCCGGAGAAATACGCGGATATAAAATCAAGCCGCATTCGGGACAGATTTTCGCTCTTTCGTCGGCCTTGTCTTCATTTTTATGGCCACACCTGCCGCAAAACCGGCTTGTAAGATCCCAATGGATGAGTTGGGCTGCTTTTCCTGCCAGTAGAAACTCACTTTCCTCCAGGACGCCAAACAGCGAACGTAGTTCTCTGAAAGAAAGGCTTTCGCCATCCCCATCTTTGCAGTCCGTATTGACGCAATAGCAGGGATGACCATCCAGCAGACCGAGATACAGTGCGCGTTCCTGCCGGATCAGTGCTTCCTTCAGTTCCCCCTGCAACGGGATACGGTTACCGGTTGTATGGATCAGCAGCCTGCCCGAACTGAATACAAACCACAGGCTGTCATGTGTTTCTTCAGGCGGGTTCAGGCCTGCTTCATAATGCTCATAAATATTGCCATACATTATTGTCATCTCATTCTTTTGAACTCGCTTTCCTGTTTGGTCGGGCTCTACTGGGGCAGCGCATCCTGCGGTTGATGTTGTACCCTGAATATAACGGGAAAGCTGAATTTTTGTAATTTTATCCATTATATCCGAACTGTTTATTCACCGCAAGTAAAAAGGAGAAGATTCAAGAAAAAGGGACGTATGACCGGCATGCGATCAACGTCCCCTTCCATCAGGTGTTTTTACAGCCTGAACTGTTTAAATCTTATTTCAGCCCGTTCAGCAGTTCCTGAACTTCATCGGTGGTAACAATTTCCTTCGGGTTCAGCTTGTCACCCTTGATCAGGCCTGCATCAACAAGCGCTTTCACACCATTCACAGACCAGCCGGCCAGTTCCTTGTAATCACTGAAACCGGACAGATCCTCTGCGGAAGCCTCTGTCTTCGGCAGCTTGCCTTCGATGGTTCCCATGTTGTAAACCATCGTGTAAAGCATTTCACGGGTCATCGGAAGCTCTGCACCCACTTTGTTGTTGCCGATACCGTTGGTCAGCCCGATCGCTTTTGCCTTCGCATAATAACCGGCATTTTCGCCTGCAGCATCGGAGAAATTATCTTGAACGTCTGTAAGCGGTTCGTTGTCAAAAGCCTTCAGGATCATCACGATGGCATCGCCGCGGGTTGCTGTTTTAGCAACATCCTTGTCAGCCAGCTTCAGGTTTCCGATGACAGATGTGTCCTGATAAGCGTTCCCAGTCACATCATTCCAGGTTGCCACGCTTTGGCGGGCGCCATCCTTGCCGTCGTTAATCTGCACATCGAATCCGATCACGGTATCGCTGGCAGGGGTGATGGTTCTGAATGGTATCCTCACCTCAACCGTATAGTTTGTGCCCGAAACCACAACTGCAGATTCAAAGCCCTCTTCAATTGACGCCGGATTGAAGGATGTGGTGTTTTCATAGTTTACTCTGAACTGACTGTCATCAGCCTGATAGAAGCTGGTTTTTTCATTGTTTTCATCCACAAACACTTCAATGGAATCCTGTTCCCAGGCATTTGCGCTGCCCTTATCAAGCTGCGCATCGCTGACCTGGATCAGAACATAAAGGTTTTTATCGTCCCACAGCGCTTTTGCAGTACCGGTTGCACCCTGCCATGCCATCTGGTAACGGCTGATTTCCATAACCGGAGCATCAGCCCACACAGCATCAACAACACCATCTACCACAGGGGTAGCGTACAGCGCTGTGGATTCATTGGCTTCTGCAACTTCCCTGCTGTATCCTGCAATCGTCTTATCCGGATCGATCACAGCATAATAAGCGGGTTTTGCCTGCAGGTTTTTGTCAAACAGAAGCGGATTGGTGGAAGATCTCCAGCTTGTTCCATCGTCAATGCCCCAGAGGGTAACCCTTGCGATATGATCGGAGTTTTCCCTGAAGGTCTTGAACATCTGTGCATACAGGTAAGCCTGATATTCCGCTTCTTCCTCGGTCAGGGTGAAGTTATTGCCGGACTGGACATCCAGTTCGGTGATGCTGACTTCCACACCCAGTGAAATGAACTTCTCCAGAGAAAGCTTCACGTTTTCCGGATTGGTTCTTGAGTTGTGGTGGCCCTGCATCCCGACGCCATCGATCAGGAGCTTGCCCGGATGATCCACGGCATATTTTTCATTAAGTTCCTTCACCATACTGTAGATCGCGGTAGCTTTGTTCTGGTTGTCTTCATTATAATCGTTGTAATACAGCGTGATATCCCAGTCGGGATGCGCATCCAGAACTTCTCTTGCGGCAAGGAAGGCCTGCTCGATATAATCATCGCCGATGGCTTGATACCATGGGCTTTGACGCAGAGCTTTCCTCCAGTCGGTGGGATTGGACGGATTATCGTTCATGCCTTCGTTCACAACATCCCAGGAGATCACTTTGTTTCCGAAGTGCTCCATCACTGTGGTGATATGGGTTCTCAAATTGTCAAGAGCCTCTTCCCTGCTGAGAGGAATCGTTTTGCCCTCAGCATCCTTTGTGGTGTTCAGCCATTCCGGAGACTGCTGATGCCATACCAGGGTGTGACCATGTACTTTTATACCTTCAGCCAGAGCTTTATCAACCAGTTTGTCTGCGCCGTCGAAGGTAAAGGTGCCCTTCATACGCTGCATCGCATCCGGCTTCATCGCATTGGCGGCAGTAACCACATTGTGATGCAGCTTTAACATATCGAATCTTACACCGTCCATATCTTCAGCAGATATTGCGGTACCAATCAGAAAATCATTTTCATAAACTTCCTTCAACGGCTTCAGATCCTTTTGAATCTCGACAACCCCTGCGCCTGTTTTTTCAAGGGAGATGTCGTCAATATAAAAGGAAGCAGTGGCATTATTGGCACTTTCAACATAGATGGTCGCATATTCGCTGCTGAGATTATTGTAGCGGTAGGTTCCTTCCAGCTTAACCCAGCCGTCGGCTTTAGTGACGTTCGCCGGAGCAAGATTAATATAGCTTGCTCCATCTCCTTCACCGATCTGGGTGGAAAGTTGGATCTGAGAAGCATCAGGATCTAAAAGCTTCACCCAAGCGGTGATTTTATATTCAGCACCCTGATCCACATTTTTCTCGATGCGGAGCGAAGGAGCGTGCCAGGCCATTTCTCTGCCTTCAACCTTTAAAGCATATTTCCCGCCTTCGGTATGGTTTTCTTCATCGGTGATGGTCAGTTTTTCAACGCCGCCCCTTGCAACAAAACCATTTGCGGTATTATCTTCAAAGGTGATGGTGGTGAAAGGCTCTGCCGGAGCCCTGTCGTTCACTGCAGGTTCGGCGGGGGCGGCTGAGGAAGCCTGTCCGGTGATGACAATGTCCCCAATATAGAAAGGAACAGTCTTTCCGTCTTCATTGGATTGAACACGGATAGCGGAATCCATGCTGGTATCCACCGTATATTTGCCTGTAAGGGTGAAGGCTTCTCCGGCTTTAAAGTCGGCGCTGCCCCAGAAGCCATAACTGTTTACGGTCTGAAGCCAGGCCTGTGCACCTGTGGGAATGGATGCATCGGCATCTACAAAACCCTTCACGGTAATCGTATAGGTTTTACCGTTTTCCAGGCCAACATCGGCGAACTTGAAATCGGCTGCGTCCCAGTTGTTTGTTCTGTTGCTGACAAACAAGGCAGCTCCGTCATCGTTTCCGTCAAACACCTTGCTGGTGACGGGTGTCAGGCTGGCACCGCCCGATTGCACGGCAACGCCCTTGCCCGATGCGAAGGTTTCATGATAAACTTCAGTCTCAGCTGCGGTTGTTTCAGCCTCAGGCTTGGTCTCTGTTACCTTTTCAGCCGGAGTTTCGGTTGCTGCAGCCGGTTCACCGGTGATTTGGATATCTCCGATGTAGAAGGGAACAGCAGCGCCTGTTTCGTTTGTTTGTACACGGATACTGGTATCCTTGCTGGTATCTGCCTTGTATGTACCGGTTAATGTGAAGGCCTTGCCTGCAACAAAATCCGCTCCGCCCCACCAGCCGTAGCTGTCGACAGTCTGAAGCCAGCACTGCGCTCCGGCAGGTACATTCACATCGGCGTCAACATAGCCCTTGATGGTGATCGTATACGTGTTGCCGTTTACCAGACCGATGTCGGCGATTTTAAAATCCGCCGCATCCCAGTTGTTCACTCGGTTGCTCACATACAGGGCGGCTCCGTCGTCGTTTCCGTCGAATACCTTGCCGGTCACCTGTTTCAGGTTGGCGCCGCCTGATTGCGCAGCAACACCCTTGCCCGATGCGAATGTCTCATGATAAACCGTTACCGACTCCGCTCTGCTTACCAGTAAGCACATGAAAACAAGTGCAGCCAGTGTCAGCAATGCGACAGTCTTCTTCCAATTTCTCTGTAAAACACTGCCCAAAATAAACTCACCTCCGTAAAAATTAGAACAATGAAACCCAAACAGCTTTATCCGCACCTGATCCGATGATAAAACCGGACGCTTCATCCGATCAGCGTGGACAAACCCATTTTGGTTATAACACTAGTATAAGGAGAAATCTGTGGAATGTAAATTATCAAATTAGGAAAAAAGCCTGTTTCAAGCATTTTGCAAGCATTACCCATGAATAGCTCTCCAACTGGATGCCGTATTGTAAAACAAACATGTTAGCGGTTCCAGAAAGCAATAACCCTGCTCATAGGGAAATATTGGATTTCAAATCCCGTCTCCAGGACATACCGATACTCATAATCCGCAGTACGACCAGGGTGGGCTTGTTCTTTCAGGATGATATGCCGCCCTTTCTGGTAATGGTCGTATCGTCCATTTCTGCCGCCTCATACAACTTAAAATATATTACTGTTTTCTCTGCTTGTTTTATAACAACAGAAGCAATTGCGTAAGCAATTGCAACACACCGTTATATCGAGGCGGGAGATATGCTCA
>JAEZBW010000525.1 GCA_023426765.1 Bacillota bacterium | reverse complement strand
GCAGGCTGTTGCCAAATGGGAAGTAGGCCAATCCTATCCCGACATGGAAAACCTGATTTTGCTGAGCGATTTGCTTGGAACCAGTATTGACAGGCTTGTTAAGGATTATCAGGATGAAAACTGCACGGCAGATAAATCCCGGATATCCTGCATGATTGACGAATCCATCATCGATTTCCTGTGCCGCGCAAAAAAAGCCACCTATGCAGCGCATGGGGCTGAAATTTCACCTTCGAGGCCAGGCTCTCATGATCTTCAATATATAGAAAACAATCTGAAATATATCGATACCTATCTGGGCGGAGAAAAATTCGCAGGAGAAGAAGCCTTATGGATTGAGGACAAACCCATCTGGGCCATGAATTATGCCGGACGGGTTTTGGCAGAAGGCTTTTCGGGGAACTTTCTGAAGGAATGCCTGATGCTCGTACCAAAAGAATATCCCTTCCGCGGGCCCCTGGTACACCGGAACGGAGAGCTTACCTATCATTGTGTCGTGAGCGGCGAATTTGAGTGGTTCAACGGTTACGAAGAAATTTTCTTCGGGAATACGAAGGTTTATGAGTGCATCTTTCATGGCGGATCCATCAAATGAGTACATCGTGTCACTTCCCCCCACGTCCATCATGGTGAATAAAAGCCTGCTGCCGGTCGAATGACCTGTGCAGCAGGCTTTGTAATTTGTTTATAATGATACCTTGCAGGTTTCCGCGCTATTCGATGACAAACAGCGATATGGCAGTTTCCAGTTCTTTTGCCATATCGTTCATGCCTCTGGAAAGATTGGTGAGAACCTCTGCACTGGCCATCTGTTCCTCGGTGCTTGCTGAAATCTCTTCGGACGTTGCGGCGGCTTCTTCCGATACGGCCGAGATGGTTTCCATCGATGACAGGGTTTTCTCCCTCAGGGTCAGCATGCTGCTGACCGATTCTCCCATATTGTTCATATGGGCCATAATTTCCTTCATCGAGGTTGAAATCATGTTAAACGCGGTATCGGTCTGCTTCACCGAAGCAGCCTGTTCCTGGATGATGTCGCTGGTGCTGTTGGCTTCTGAAACAGCCTGCTGAGTTTTATTGTTTATTGTATTGATGATATTGTTAATCATGATCGAAGCATCTTTGGACTGGTCGGCAAGCTTCTTCACTTCTTCAGCCACCACTGCAAAGCCTCTCCCTGCTTCGCCTGCGCGGGCTGCTTCGATTGCCGCATTCAGCGACAGCAGGTTGGTCTGTTCCGCAATCCCGACGATGACCTTGACAATTTTACGAATCTCCTTCATATCGCTGTTCAGACTGTTGATCTCTTCAACGATTTTCTGCGATGCCAGCTTTGTCTGATCCGCCTTGTCGTTTAATGTCTTAACGGTGGTAAGAGCTTGATTGCTGGTTCCCTCGGCGCTTGAAATCAACCCGGAGACTTTCGAAAGATGGTTGGTTACCATATTAATCCCTTCCGAAAGATCACTCATATAGTCAACACTTTGGGAAACTTCCTCCGCCTGCTCTGAAGAACCTTTTGCAACCTCCTGAAGCGTCAGCGCAATCTGCTCGGAAGATCGATAGGTCATCTCCGATGCGCCCGATATCTTTTCGGCGCTGTTTAAAACTGCTTCAACCGATGATTTGACCTTTTGGATCAAGCCCTTGATATTTTGAATCATATCTTCATAATTGCTGATAACTTCCCCGATTTCATCGTTGCTTTTATCGGAAACAACTGCGGTAAAATCGCCCTGTTTTGCTTTGCGCATCAGGTTTACAAGCCTGGTCAGCGGGCTGGATATGCTGTTCGAAATGGCAAAGGACAGAATGATGGCCAAAAGAATGACAATGAATGCAATCAATAAAATCTGGCGGCCAATGGCTGCGGAGGATGAATAAATAAACTTGAACGGAGTAACGGTAACTACATAAAACGGTGTATTCTCAATTTTAGCATAATTGCAGTATACTTTCTCGGTAAGCATCAGCTCCTGGCTGGATATCAGCGTATTTTCATGTTCGGCCAGGTCTTTGAGAATACTCTCTATTAAAGCGGGCTGCGGATAAATGCTTCCTTTTTTATCTTCTTCACGGTTGGAATAAATGATTTGGCCTTCATCGGTAAGAACCAACACATCCACGGCTTCCCCCAGATCGAAGGTGTTGAATACCTTGTCAATGGCAGAGGGTGACAGGGCTAACATAATATTGCCCAGGAATTTGCCGGTGTTGGCATGGGTCGCCCTTCTGACATACATGGCTCTTCCCTCTGCGTCTATATACCATTTTGTGGACTCTCCGCTTTCAGTGAACATTGTATTCAATTCTTCATGATCAATCTCAAAGGTGGAATTGCCACCGACAAAACGAACATCACCCGTGTACGGGAAAAAGAAAATACCCCACAGTGAACTGTTTTGTGTGGTTCTGTACGTTAATTCTTTGGCGATGTTTGATTTCAGCGTAATTTTAGCACTCATATCCAGCGTTTCGTAGTTTCCGAAGTTATCCTGTATCATGGTGGAAAACATGAGGCTGTAGGCGGTCTCCATATTTCTTGCCATTTCCTGGGTTGTAATGGTGCTGAACTGTTTCACCACATCGGAAGTGTATGAAATCACGGTTTCAGCAAGCGCATTTCTGGAGCGTGAAAACACCGAGGAACCCAAAATGATCAGCGGTATTACAGACACCAGCAGAAATGCGATGACAAGCCGCCATTTTATTTTCATTTTTCTGAGGAAATTCAGCCTTGACTCGTTGAATATTTTCGGAAGCGAGTCTGAGATGTTCTTTAAAAAATTAGGCACTGAAAACTTTTTACCTTTTCTTTCAGGTGACTTCTCTCTCTCTTTTTTCATCATACTATCCCTCGCTTATGCAGCTTTTATTTTGCCCGCTGAAAATGATGGAACCGTTACTCCTGAAATACCCTTTTATAGACACTGATCACATCCAGACACTCCTGTTCCTGAAAAAACATCCAGCGGCATATAAAGGGGTACATAGAAATTAATACCCCTTATTTGTTGTTTTACACTTAAATATATCGAGATTTCGGTAGAAAAAATAACAGAGAACGACAAAATCTGCCGAGGTAACACAAACCCCATCCCCCTGTCAGGCAGAGATTCATTGAACAAATATTGAAATGGTTCAAGCCTGACCAAATGATATGAATGTTCGTAATGTGCCCCACCACTTAAGAGGTGGGGGAAATCTTGTTTGAAATGGCTGGAAGCATTAGTCCAAACGGGTGAAATAATCCTTCAGTTTGGTGAAGATCAAGCTTCCCAGCCGGGTGACACCACCGAACAGATGCTTTTGCAACCAGGGTCTGATTGTGGCGGTATCTCCATTTTGGATGGCTTCCAGAATGGCTTCATGTTCCTGGACAATCTGCTCAAAGTTTTTGATTTCGACGATATCCAGCATCCTGAAGCGCGTATAATGACAGTCTGATTTTTGTATGCTTTCCCATAAAAAATTTTTTCGTGTCGCCGTAAACCAGATTTCATGCAATTGCCCGTCCAGAACATAGAACTGGCTGGCATCGAAGGCTTCGCTCTGAATAAGCTGCCGTTGTGAGCTGATATTGTGGCGGATTTTCTCCAGGTCAACAAGGTTCAGCGTTTTCATGAAATCCTCCACCACGAAGGTTTCAACGGCCATGCGCTGATAGATGATTTGATTGATGATATCGAAATCCATCAGGGTGACCTGGGTGCCCTTATAAGGCGTAACGGTGACGAGACCGCAAAGTCTTAGTTCCTGAAGAACGCTTCGTATGGGGGATCGTGAAACGCCAAAGCGGGCACAAAGCGTGTTTTCGCTAAGAAGCGCTCCCGGCTTTATTTTCAGTGTTAGTATTTCATGCTCAAGAATGCGGAAGATGTCTTTACTGGCATAGCTGTCGCTCATCGGACTGTCTCCTTTTTAAACTTGTATACAGATTTTGAATGTGGATACAAGTGAGATATATTTATAGTTTATCGCAGACGAAAAATTCTGTCAAGAAAGAAAAACACCGGATATCAGGGGGTTGTTTTCAGACTGGACAATCCGTACAAATTCGTTATAATCCATTTGCCTTCATTGATGAAATGCCGGATAACGATAGAATTCGTCACAGTTTCCGTGTTTTTTACACGTTTCATGGTCTGAAAATGAAAAGTGAATACAAGTTCATGATAATTTTCGGAAATATGCATAAAACCTCTTGACAGACAAAACAGTTTTTGAAATAATGTGAATACAAGTTATAGGCGCATCATAGATTATTCTTATCTGAACACCACTTAAACCTGTGTTTTTATCACCTTTG
>JAEZBW010000508.1 GCA_023426765.1 Bacillota bacterium | reverse complement strand
GTTCAAGCCCGCAGAGTGTTTTGGATCAATACGTGGATATTCTGGTAAAAAAGGAAAAAGCATTATCCGACGTTGAAAACAATATTGAAAAAACAAAGAGCGCTTTAAGAACCGAGCTGGATCAGCTGAACATCGCCTTACAGTCAAAACAGTCCCAGCTGGATCAGATCGAAAAATCAAACACTGCCAATACAGCCATGCAATCAAGCAGCGTCAGCGTATCACGGATCGATCTGAAGCTGATGAAAAATAAAAGCGCAAAAGATTTCCTGAAGAACAGCCATCTTGTATCTCATGTAGAAAACGCTATCGTGCATAACATCGGGGTGATCAACGGCAGTGCAGTTGGCGCTCAGTATACACCTACCAGGGTTATGCAGTTGATTGATGCTGACTCTATTGTTGTCAGTGCCGAAGTTGAAGAAGAGTTCATAAAAAATGTGGTTCCCGGTATGACTGTCAGGATTGTTCCAACGTCCGACAGCAGCATGTCCATTCCCGGAACAGTCATCCATATCTCTGCTCTGGCCGTGGAAAAGGATGGGAAGCGGATTGTCAAAGTGCAGGTGAAACCGCAGGATCCTCAGGGGGATCTGAAACCCGGCTATAGCGCAGATGTTTATTTCCCTGTAGAGTAGCAGTTGGCGGGAGCATGATTGGGGGTGTATTGATGGAGAAAATATTGATCGTTGACGACGATAAGGAAATAGCGCTGCTCATTTCCGATACCCTTACCGATGAAGGCTACGAATGCCTGATCGCCTCCAATGGAACAGGTGCTTTCACGATAATTAAAAACAACCCGGATATCTCTCTGATCCTGCTGGACATTATGCTGCCCGACATGGATGGGTTGGAAATCTGCAGGCAAATCAGAAGCACCGTCTCCTGCCCCATCTTGTTTGTAACCGCGAAAAACCGCACCTATGATACCATGCTCGGTTTAGAGATGGGTGCCGATGACTATATCTCAAAGCCCTTCGTGACGGAAGAACTGATCGCACGGGTTAAAGCGCATTTGCGCAGGGAAAGGCGGAGCCTTCACAAGAAAAGCTGCACCCTTATGATTGGAAACATTCAGCTTGACCCGGAAAGCTATGAGGTTAAAGTAAACAATAAACCTGTGGAATTAACCACGAGGGAATTTCAGCTGCTGCATTATCTTTTTCAAAATGCCGGAAAGGTTGTTTCAAAGGAACAGATATTCGATGCAGTATGGGGTACGGATTTCGCAGATATCGGCACTGTGGCCGTCAACATCAAAAACCTTCGCACGAAGCTTGACCAAAACAACCATTACATTAAAACCGTATGGGGGGTCGGGTACAAGCTCGTAAAAAACCCGGAGAGTGAAGATGAGTATTAAGACCAAGCTATCACTGTTTGTACTCTGTGCATTCCTTGCCAATATCCTGTTGGTATACGGGTTTTATAGCCTTTTCCTTTCAAAGGAGATTTCCAGTTTCAATACCAGCATGCATGATCAGCTGCAAGCTGAAACCGATCACCTTGCACAGGAAGTGAACGGTCGGAATGATTATTCCGATTTCTTAGCGACCGTTGCCGCCGAGAAAGCTTACCTCATCCAGGTGAGCGACGAGAGCGGCGCACTGGTCTTTCAAACGGGTGAAGAAGCAGGAGTGAATGTCAGAAACAGTGCAGCCAACTTATTTCACCTTGGTGACAGGGTTTATCTGCTGAAGGTAACACAGACGATGCAGCTGAAGAACATCGCGGCTTATGACATTGCATGGGATATTTTCATCGCCGAATTGATCATCATTTGTATCATTTTACTGTTTTCTGCAATCCCCATCTATTGGGATTATGCCAAACCCATCATTTCGCTGTATAAAAGCATGGCGCACTATCGGGAAGGTTTCAAGCCAAGCAGGGTAAACCGCAGTGATGAAATCGGGTTGCTGCAGAATGAGTTTGTAACACTGACCGAGGCCATTGATAAGGAGAAGCAAAAGCAGCATCTGATTATCGCTTCCATCTCACACGATATCAAAACGCCGCTCACTTCGATCATGGGGTTTGCCGAACGCTTGAAAAAGACTTCCCTTGCGCCTGAAAGGCACGAGAAATATGTGAATATCATCTATAATAAGTCTGTCACTATCAAAAACCTTATCGAGGACTTTGACGATTATCTGAATCTTCACATTCACAGCGGACTGAAGCAGCAGCGAATCTCCGCAGATCAATTCTGTGCCATTTTAAAGACCGATTACGAGGCCGAGCTGGCAGAAAAGGGAGTTGCTTTTTCCATCCAGGTGAATTGTCCTGATGAGGTTCTTTTTATCGATGTAACAAAAATGCGAAGAGTCTTCGGGAACATCATCGATAACAGCCTGAAGCACTTTACCAGGCACGAGTCTTCCATTGCTGTTTCTTGTTTCCGACAGGCCGATGCTGTGTTTTTTTCGGTCGATGACAACGGAACCGGTATTCCTGAAGGAGATTTGCAAAAGATTTTTGATCCTTTCTATACCTCTGACAAGGGACGTAAGAACGCAGGGCTGGGGTTATCCATCTGCAGGGAAATCGTGGAAGCCTGCGGCGGAAAAATATGGGCGGAGAAGAGTAAAACCGGAGGAACGTCCATAAAAATAAGCCTGCCTGCTGACTGAAGCGATTGTCATCCTGAACGAAGCGAACGTCATCCTGAACGAAGCGAAGGATCTCTTGAGCGCAGCGAACGTCATCCTGAGCATAGCGAAGGATCTCTTCCTGGTAAGATTCTCCGTTTCACTTAGAATGACAGCTACACTTTGAGTTTAATTCTTTTATAGAAGCTTTTTTCTCAGCATTGAGTCTTTTTGTATCGGCTGATCAAGTTTCATCTTCAGCAGCATTTGCGGGTGAGGCGCGCTGGTGATCAGGCTGCCCTCCATATCCCACATATCCCCCACAGTCAGCGGAATATCATAGCCCTTCGGCTGGACGATTTCAACTTCGTCCCCCTTCAAAATCCTGTTGCGCTGCTCTATCAGCATCATTCCGTCCGTTTCATCATAATCTCTGACAACACCGACAAACTCCCAGGTCTTGATATAATTGCTTGTGCCATAGTTCTGGCTGTCCGAACCGGGCTTATCCAGAAAAAAGCCGGTGGTAAAGCTGCGGTGGCTGACCTTTGATACTTCTTCCAACCATTCTGGCTGGTAGGAATAATGAACAGGATCGCTGAGATACGAATCCAGGGCCATCCGATATGCCCTCACAATGGTTGCAACATAAAAAGCGCTCTTCATCCGGCCTTCAATTTTAAAGATTGTAACCCCGCTCTGTACTAACTCGGGAATATGTCCGATCATGCACAGGTCTTTTGAATTGAAAATAAAGGTACCGGTGTCATCCTCTACTACAG